>CASEHG010000222.1 GCA_949287565.1 uncultured Brachyspira sp. | reverse complement strand
TATATACTAAAAATTTTTAAGTTTGTCAATTTTTTTATTCAACTTTTTCCCGCCGCAAAAAGTTGCAAAAAGTGCAAGTATAAAATTAGTACTAAATCATACTAAAATTATATTAAATGTAAGGTAATTCATAAAATTAAAGCCAAAATGCAGTCTTTTTGGTTCTTTGTGCCAACAAAAGAACTGGGGTGCGGGGCAAAGCCCTGCAAATATTTTAAATTAAAAAAATTATTTTGACAAAATATATTTGTTTAGGTATATACTAAAAATTTTTAAGTTTCTAATTTTTTGTTTTCATTAATCAAATTTAGTTTTTATTACTTTTTAATTAAAATTGTAATACTCATAATATTTATCAATATCATTCATCATAACATTGTCATGATCAAAGAAATATTCAGGTGCTGACAATTTTCCTGTGTTAGGATCCATCTTAAAAGTTCTTTCTGAAAAGTTAGTAAGATAAAAATTAACTGTATTATTCTTTTTTACTATATTAAATTTATAAAAATTAAGACAAGAATATTTCTTTGAATAACGATCTAATACAAATTCAAGCATATTGTTGCTCTCTTCTGAAACTATATCACCTATCCAGTCAGCAGATATAGTATACGGATAAAAACCAGAAACAAAATTTGCTTTATTATTATTTAATTTCCATATACTTATATAAATATAATTCTCTTTATCTTTTTTTTCATCAAAACTTTCATCATTAGTATTAAGAATATCTACACTAGAAACATAATATTTATTTCCGCTTATATCAATTATATTTGTAGCATGTATCCTATAAGCATTTAAAGTTTCCATAACATATTTATCTATATTACTGTAACTATTATTTTTTATATCAACTGAAGCTGTATCTGCCACTTTTATTTTTTTATCAGATTTTGTATTAGCCGCACATAATATCAGCATAACAATAGAAAACATAAGTACCAAAATAAATTTATTCATTTAAAATATCCTCTACACTTACTTTTTCAACACAAGGTTTTCCAATAGACTCTAAAAATACAAAATTGATTTTATCATCGCTTCTTTTTTTATCGAGTTTAATTGAGTCTTTTAAATTCATGTTATCAGATATTGATATTGGAAGAGAAAATTTACTTAATATATTTTTAGCTCTTTCTAATATATTTTTATCTTTAGTTATACCTTTTCTAATACCATACTCTATAGCAAAAATCATACCTATAGCAACAGCCTCACCATGGAGCAATACACCATAACCAGCAGCATTCTCAACACTATGTCCTATAGTATGTCCAAAGTTTAAAAACATTCTTTCTCTCTGTTCTTTATAATCTATTTCTACAATATGTGCCTTTAATTCGCAGTTTCTCTTTAATACAAAATCTATATCCAAAATAGTATTATTATTAACATGTGCCTCTATCAATTCCAAAAGTGCCTCATCAAATAAAAATGCATGCTTTATGACTTCAGCCATTCCTTCATTAAACTCTCTTTTTGGAAGGCTTAATAAAGTATCGCTGTCTATTATAACTAATTTAGGACTATGAAAAGCCCCTACTAAATTCTTACCTTCTTTTATATTAATACCTGTCTTTCCGCCCACAGAAGAATCTACACAAGCAAGTAATGTAGTTGGAATCTGCACAAAATCAATGCCCCTCATCCAAACAGCAGCAGCATATCCGGCCATATCTCCTATTACTCCTCCGCCTAATGCCACTATTATATCTTTACGGCTTAATTCATTTTTTGCCAATGATGAAAATATATTATTAATGCTTTCTATATTTTTATTAGGCTCTCCATTTGGAAGAACGCATACAGAAGTGATAATATCTTCCTTTTCTAAACTTTCTTTTACTATATTAGTATAAAGTTTATCTACTATATCATCTGTAACTATTAAGGCTCTTTTTCCTCTTAATATATTTTTTACTAATTTACCAGTATCTTTTATCAATCCTTTTTGAACTAAAATATCATAATTGATAATTGAATCATTTTTTATTTTTACTTCTACTTTATTCATAGTATCAAAATCCATTATTTTTATAATTTTTATTCATTATAAATCATTTTAAAAAATAAAAAAACATTAAATAATATTTTATAATAACTAAAAAGTTTCATATATTTTTTATATAAAAAACAAACTTTCATAATATAAAAATCATATTTGAATATTTATAAACTTGACAATAAAAACTATTTTACTATAATTTAAAAGTCATTATTAGGAGTATATATAAATGAAAAAATTTATTATTTTATTATTAGTATTATTATCATCTTCTGTGTTATTGTATACACAGAGAAAAACAAACTCTATTGGAGTAGCACTTTATAGATACGATGACAGTTATATGAGATTTTTAAAGCAATATATAGAAAAAAATATAAATAGAAATACTTCTCTGCTTATGGTAGACTCTTATAACAGTCAATCAACTCAAAATGGGCAAATAGATATGTTCTTACAAAAGAATGTCAATCTGCTAGCTATAAACTTAGTAGATAAATCTCAAGCTCAAAAAGTATTGGATAAAATAAGTATAAATAATAAGCCCGTAATATTTTTTAATAGAGAACCTGGACTAGAAGTTGTAAAAACTTATGATAAAGTTTGGTATGTAGGCGGAATAAGTGAAGAAGCAGGAAGTGCTCAGGGCAGAGTAATAGTAGAAAGCTGGAATAAAAGAATGAATTGGGATAAAAATGAAGATGGAAAAATACAATGCATAATATTAAAAGGCGATCTGAATGACAGTGACACTATAAAAAGAACAGAGTATATGAAAAAATACATATCTTCTAATAATATAAAATTAGATATACTAGCAGAAGTTTCAGCTATGGGAAAAAGAGATGAAGCAGCAAAGGTAATGAAAAATTTAATATCTAAATACGGCAAAAAGATAGAGTATATTATATGTAATAATGATAATATGGCATTGGGAGCATTAGATACTTTGAGAGAATTTAGATATAATAACAGCAGCAGAATGCTTAATTATGTACCTATAGTAGGAATAGATGGAATACCTGAATGTTTAGAAGAGATCAATAATTACGGAATATTTTCAACTGTTATGCAAAACCCTTCTATACAGGCTCAAACTCTATGTTCTGTTTCAAGCAATATTATAAGCGGAAAATCACCTTTAGATGGTTTACATATTAGTTTTTATAATGATAAATATATTGTAATACCTTATATACCTGTAAATAAATCTAATATAGATACTGCAATAAAAATATATAAATAAATTATATTTTTTCATAATTTAATTTGACTTATATATCTTTTTTTAATAAACTGGATATTATTATATAAAAAATTGGAGTTTTTTATGAATAAAGCAATAGTTATTATTTCATCGATTTTATTGTTTATATCATTAACCAGCTGCGGCAATTCTTCAAAAGCTAATAATGAAATAGAAGTTGGTATTACTATTTACAGATATGATGATGCTTTTATTTCATTTATGAGAAGAAATATTGAAACTATGTTAAATGGAAAAGCAAAATTTATAATGAATGACTCAGAAAATGATCAGGTTAAGCAAAATGATCAGGTTGATGCTGCCATTCAAAGAGAGGTTGATGCATTAGCAATTAATTTAGTAGACCCTGCATCAGCTAGTTTTATGATTAATAAAATAAAGCCTACAGGAATACCTGTAATATTTTTCAATAAAGAGCCTAGCAAAGAAGATATGATGCTTTATGATAAAGCATGGTCTGTAGGTACTTTAAGTGAAGAATCCGGAAATATACAGGGTGATATAGTAGTTAAGGCTTGGCAAGAAAATCCTACTTGGGATAAAAACGGAGATGGAAAAATTCAATATGTTTTATTAAAAGGAGAAGCAGGACACCCAGATGCTGAAGCTAGAACAGAAAGAATTAAAGCTGTTTTAACTAATAATGGAATAAATATAGAACAACTAGAAGAACAGACAGCAAATTGGGATATACTTCAAGCTCAAACAGCTGCTGACTCTCTAGTAGAAAAATATGGAGATAGCATAGAGTTTATATTCTCAAATAACGATGCTATGGCTTTGGGAGCATTAAAATCTATTCAAAAACAAGGTTATAACATAGGTGACAGCAATAAATTTATACCTATAGTTGGTGTAGATGCTATTCCTGAAATTATTGAAGAAATTAAAAAAGGAACTGTAGTAGGTACTGTTTTACAAAGCCCTAAAGATCAGGCTAAAGCTGTAGTTGATATGGTTATGAATGCTGCAAGCGGAAAAGATGTATTAAACGGAACAGAATATAATTTAGATGATGTAAAAGCTGTAAGAGTACCTTATAGAGCTATCACATTAGAAAATATAAATGATGCTGCTGATGCTTATAAATAAAATTTAAATATTATTAATTATTTAAAGGTAAGTTGTTGTATTATTTAAGCAATAACTTACCTTTTTATATAACAAATAAAAAGTTCAAATAAAGTTCTCATAACATTAAACATATCTTAAAATTCAGCTCATATAAATATCAAAAAGTCAAAAAAAGTGATTTTACTTGATTTAATAAAATAAATTTATATACTAATTAATTAAGAGAATATTAATTAATTTAAGGAGTTTTCTAATATGAAAAAGTCACTTATCGTTATGGCGGCATTATTTATAATGTCTTCACTTTTTGTGGTATCTTGCGGAGGCGGATCTTCTTCATCCACAGCAACTACTGATGGTCCAACTATCGGAGTAACAATTTACCGTTACGATGATAACTTTATGTCATTCTACAGAAGAAACATTGAAACTAGAATTAGCGGAAAAGCAAATTTGATAATCAATGACTCACAAAACAACCAAGCTCAGCAAAACGACCAAGTTGATGTTATGATTCAAAAAGACTCAAAAGCATTAGCTATTAACTTGGTAGACCCTCAAGCTGCTCAAACTATCATAGATAAAGCTAAAACTAAAAATATACCTGTTGTATTCTTCAACAAACAGCCTAGTGCTGAAGCTATGGCTAGCTATGATAAAACTTGGTATGTAGGAACTACTCCAGAAGAATCAGGCGATATGCAAGGTAAAATCGTTGTAGATACTTGGAAAGCTAATCCTACTTGGGACAAAAATGGTGACGGAATTATACAATATGCTTTATTAAAAGGCGAACCAGGACACCCAGATGCTGAAGCTAGAACTAGCCATGTTACTTTATACGTTACTAACAATGGTCTTAAAGTAGAAAAATTAGAAGAACAAACAGCTATGTGGGATACTGCAAAAGCTAAAGATATAGTTGATGCTTGGATACAGAAATATGGTGACAAACTTGAATATATCTTCTGTAACAATGACGCTATGGCTTTAGGTGCTTTACAGTCAGTACAAGCTTTAGGATACAACAAAGAAGGTGATACTACTAAATTCATACCTATAGTAGGTGTTGATGCTATTCCTGATATGATCAATGAAATCAAAAAAGGAACTATAGTAGGTTCTGTTCTTAATGACCCAGTTGGACAATCTCAAGCTCTAGTTGACATTACTTTAAATGTTGCTGCTGGAAAAGATCCATTAGATGGTACTACTTGGACTTTAGACGAAGTTAAAGCAGTTCGCGTTCCTTATGTACCTATAACTAAAGATAATATAAACGTTGCTGAAGAAGCTTATAAATAATAATTAATTTTGAATAAAACAGGGATATTAATCTTTTAATATCCCTGTTTCTTAATTATCTAATATCTAATTATTTTTATATTAGCTAGTTTGAAAAAATAAAGGTTTTAATATGGATAATAAAAAAATTGTTCTTGAAATGAAAGGTATTTCAAAGTCTTTTCCGGGTGTTAAAGCATTAGATGATGTACAGCTAACCGTAAGAGAGGGCGAAGTAGTTGCTCTTATGGGTGAAAATGGTGCTGGAAAATCTACTTTGATGAAATGTTTATTCGGTATATACCGTAAAGATGAAGGACATATATTCCTAGATGGTAAAGAAGTAAATTTTATATCACCCAAACAAGCTTTGAATAATGGTGTAGCTATGGTGCACCAAGAACTTAACCAAGTTAGACAAAGAAATATACAAGATAATATATGGCTTGGAAAATATCCTACCAAATACGGCGTTATTATTGATGAGAAAAAGATGTATGATGATACTAAGGCAATTTTTGATGATTTGGAAATACCTCTGGATCCTAGAACAAAAGTATCTACATTATCTGTATCTGAAATGCAAATGGTAGAGATAGCAAAAGCGGTTTCTTATAATTCTAAAATATTGGTGTTAGACGAACCTACAAGTTCCCTCACTGAAAAAGAAGTTGCTAAATTATTTAAAATCATTAGAAAACTTCAAAGCAGAGGCGTAGGTATGATCTATATATCTCACAAGATGGAAGAAATACTTCAAATATCTGATGAAGTTACTATAATGAGAGACGGTAAATATGTTGCCACTACCCCATCTAAAGAATTAACTACTGATATGATTATTAAACAGATGGTAGGAAGGGATTTAACTAATCGTTTCCCTGAAAAAACAAATGTTCCTGGAGAGGATATTTTAGAAATAAAAGATTTTACTGCATTTTATCAGCCTTCTCTTAAAGAAGTTAATTTTAGCGTAAGAAAAGGAGAAGTATTTGGTATTGCAGGACTTGTTGGAGCAAAAAGAACCGAAGTACTAGAAAGTATATTCGGTATGAGAACTTTATCTTCAGGTCATGTATTTAAAATGTCTGAAGAGGTTAACAATTCTTCTACAAGAAAAGCTATAAAAAATGGATTTGCTTTAGTTACAGAAGAAAGAAGACAAACAGGCATATTCGGCATGCTATCTATCAATTTTAATTCTACTATAGCTAATATAGACCATTATAAAAATAAATTTGGATTCTTGGATAATAAAAAGATGCAGGAAGATACAAAATGGGTTATAGACAGTATGCAGGTAAAAACTCCTTCTGAAAAAACAGCTATACAAACATTATCTGGAGGAAACCAGCAGAAAGTTATATTAGGAAGATGGCTTTTAAGCAAACCTGATATTCTTATGCTTGATGAGCCTACAAGAGGTATTGACGTTGGTGCTAAATATGATATATACAGACTTATTATCGATTTAGCTACTGTTGGAAAAGCTGTAATAGTGGTTAGTTCTGAAATGCCTGAATTACTCGGTATAACTGACAGAATCATGGTTATGAGTAATGGAAGAGTGGCTGGTATTGTTGAAACTAAAAATACTAATCAAGAAGAAATTATGGCATTGTCTGCTAAATATTTATAATTTTAATCAAAAGGAAGGATCATGGATAAAAATAAAATAAACATTAAAACTATTAAATCATTTGTATTAAACAATGCTATATTTGCAGCATTACTTGTAATACTTATAGGTATTATCATTAAAGAGCCTACTTTCTTCAGATTGAGCAACTTCTTAAACATATTTGCTCAGGCTTCTACTCGTATGATAATAGCTGTAGGTATTGGAACACTTCTTGTTACTCAAGGTAACGACTTAGGTGCTGGTAGAGCTGTAGGACTTGCTGCGGTTGTAAGTGCTTCACTTTTACAATCTCCTTCTAACCCTACTAGAATGTATCCGGATTTACCTATGCTTCCGGTTATACTTCCTATACTCTTGGTTATGCTTATACTTATGATATTCGGACTTATAAATGGATTCATTATTTCTAAACTTTATGTAACTCCATTTATTGCTACTTTAGGTATGCAGCTTATACTTTATGGTGTAACTAGTACTTATTTTGACAGACCTCCTTATGGTGCTCAGCCTATTGGAGGACTTGATCCTAGATTTACTAATCTTGCTCAGGGCGGTATAAAATTAGGCGGTTTCACTATATCATACTTAATTATATTTGCTGTAATTATAACCTTGATAATGTGGGTTATTTGGAATAAAACTAAATTAGGTAAAAATATATTTGCTGTTGGAGGCAACCCTGAAGCTGCTGCTGTTTCTGGTGTAAATATTCCTCTTACTCTTATGATAGTATATACTATGGCTGGTGCTTTATATGGTATAGCTGGTTCATTAGAAGTTGCTCGTGTTGGTTCTGCTACTAACAACTTAGGTAATGGTTATGAACTTGATGCTATTGCTGCTTGTGTTGTAGGAGGAGTTTCTTTCTCTGGCGGTATCGGTTCTATTATAGGTATTGTATCTGGTGTATTGATATTCCAAGTTATTAACTATGGTATGTCATTCGTTGGTATTTCTCCATATATGCAATACATAATTAAGGGTGCTATCATAATTGCAGCTGTTGCAGTTGATACACAAAAGTATTTGAAAAAAGTATGATATAGGGTTTTATTATGGAATATGATAATAACGATCCTTTTAGGAGAGAATTTAATAAAAAGGAAACTAGAAAAAGAACTTTGAAATCTTGGATATTCTTGGGTTTCATAGTGATGATCTTTTTAATCGCTGAGTTTGTAAGATATATTGCTAGTTTAATATATCGCTAAACAATAAAGCAATATAAAAAAAGGCTGTACTTATTTAAGTACAGCCTTTATTTTTTCATTTCTTTAATCTTTTATTTCTTCATAGATAAGAGGTTCATCTATAAACCTTGTATATATTATAAGTCTGTTTCCATCTATTTTAATTGAATATGCTGTTTGAAGTATTGATAAATAATCACCCTCTGCCCTTCTCTTTTCAGCATTATCAGTTTTTCTTGTGGTTTTTATCATATCTATTGATATGCTTTCTCCATCAATCTTACAATTAGCCCAATAATCATTTATAGCAGATTTACCATATATTTTATTATCATCTACACTGATAGTTATATTCATAGCAGTATGCATACTTATAAGACGATAAACTTTAATCTTTTCTTCAATTACAGGTTCTTCTGCTATTGAAACTGCATTATGAGCACATGATACAATAAGGAATATGATTAGTATCGTATTTATATATAAAAATCTTTTTAAAGTTAAAATAAAGTAAGCTCCCCTTCTTTACTTCCGCCGCCGCTAAGATCTTCAAATGTATCCATTGATCCAGAATTATCGAATGCTCCTGAAGAGTTGCCTTTAAGTACATCTTCAAATATAGGAGAACTTATAAGTCTAGTATAAGCCTGATTAGCATTCTTATCAAATTGTATATTAGGATTAGCTTTGATAGCATGAGTTAAAAGCAGCTTGGCAAAACCATTTCTTCTATATGGATAATTCATATATATATATTTAAGTACACAATCTTTATTTATATAATAATATCCATTGATTCTTCCATCTATAGTTAAAAGTCCTATATTTGTATTATTGGTGTGAAGAATTTTATTAAAATAAGGTTCAACAAAAACTTCTTCTTTATTATCTTTAATTTTTATATTATGTATAAAATTTTGTAATTCATTTCTGTATATGCTGTTATATTCAATAACAACTACAGAAGGATATTCTTCATGTTCTATGATTACTGGCGGCATAGTATAATCCCCTTAAAATAAAGATATGATATCTCATTATTAATATCGGCAATAATAAAAAATTATATAATTCTTTATTGACTATTTTTTATTTGTAATATAGTCTATACTATATAATATAAGAAAAAATATAAATTAATTCCAATGTTTTTTACAAATAAAGTTTTTTATCAAAAGCAAAAAGAAATATTAATTGCATTCATAAAAAGAGCCATAGATTTTCTGCCTAGCGTATTGGTAGGGCTTTTTATAATGGTATTATCTACTAGGCTATTTGGAAGAGAAAATGCCACTATAGGTGTGATTTCTATATTTATATGTGCTTTAATGCGTCAAAGTTTTACTATAGAAAGTTTTCCTGCTGTAGCTTTTAGAATACTTTTATTAGGATTTTTAGCAACAATAGCAGAACAAAATTTATTCTTTACTATAACTCTTAACTTTATAGTTCCTTTTTCTATAGTATATCTTCTTTCAGATGATTTTGTACCCAGAAATTATTTCATATACGGCTTTGCTTATGTTCTTTTACAGGCATACAACATACCTATATCGGATATACATTTGAGAATGGAAGCTATATTAACTGCTTTACTCATAATATTTATATTCTTAGTATTAAATAGATTTTTAACTAGACATAAATTATCTAATAATTTGGCTTGTAAAGGAATAGAGGCTATAAATAAAAAAATATCATCATTATATAATAAAACATGTTCATTAAATAAAAAAGATGATTTTTTTCCTATTATTAATGGATATACTACTGCAATATATGTAGACACATTAAAAAGACATAATACTATGAATAATAGAAATATTAATCACTTTCAGCTTGTTTTATTTTTGGAAGAAATAAATATATTAATAGACAAAGAACATCAAAATATTATTAATTTTACAGATAAAGATTTAGAATATTTTATGATGCTTTCAAAAATTTTAGATAGAATATCAAATTTGCTAAAAAAAGATATATCAAAACATGAAAAAGAATATAATAGTGTAATGAGTGCTATAAATTATTTCAATGATAATTATTCTTTAAGCAATGATAAAAGTAATTATGAATGGATATATACCATATCGAAATTAAAAAATATATTATCTAATATGTTTGAAAATAAAAAAGATGAATTTGAAATAACAAGATTATTCAATTTAAAATTCATAAGATTGAAGAAAGAATTTAATATAAATAAATGCCATTTCAGATTCTCTCTAAAAATGGGAATCATAATGTGTATATCATTTACTATAAGATATTTTCTACCTGATGAAATAGCAATAAGAGGTTACTGGCTTCCTATTCTTTCTTATATAATGCTGTATCCATTTTATGAAGAACAAAAACATAATTTAAAAATAAATGTTTTAGGTAATTTTATAGGAGTATTTATATTTTCGGTTTTCTTCAGGTATATACCTTATGATATGATTATTCCTGCCATAGGAGTATGCTTTATATTATCTCTTGCTTCTATTAATGACTTTTTAAAAAAGATATACGGAACAATTTCTGCATTAATATCTTCATTTCCATATATGCCGAAATTAATGTCAGCTTCATCAAGAGTGGGATTTATAATAATGGCACTTTCTATTGTATGGGTATTTGACCATTTTATCATAAGAACTGAAAGTCATAAAGGTATGGTTGATAAAATAAGCGAACTTATAGAAATAGATACTATAATAATAAATCAAATGAGAAAAGCTATAAATAATGAAACTACATCTCAGTATCTGTATGAAATACTATTAAAAGCATACATGATAAAAAACAACATCATCGTACATGAAAAAAATCAAACAAGATATAAAGGTACTCCTATAACAGACTCATTAATAGAAAGTAATAGAAAATTTATAGTTGAAGCAGAACAATTAATACATCTTATGAAGAAATATAATAGACCGGAAGATAAACAAAATATATTAATTTTCATAGAAAACATATCAAACACATTAGAAAACACTGCTAAATTATTCAAAAATGAAATTAATGATTATAACAGTGAAGAAAAAAAGAGAAATATTATAAAAACAGATTCATATATATTTTATAGATTAGAAAATTGCTTTGACAGCATAAATTCTATAAACAATTCAATAAAAAATAATATAGATAATATATT
>CASEHG010000221.1 GCA_949287565.1 uncultured Brachyspira sp. | reverse complement strand
TTTAATATATTCATTAAGTATATATTTTAAATATAAAATAGGCTGTAAATATATTCTGATTGTTTCTTTTATAATATCTTTTTGAGTGTCGCCTTTAGGTTTTTCTAATTTATAGCTAGATTTATAATCAACGATTCTTATACCATTTATATTTTTATGTTCCTTATCAGAGTAGCTTAAATCAATTCTATCAACTATACCTTTTATTTTTATAGATAAATCTTTATTCTTATAAATTATAAAATCTTCTTTGCTTCCTATGTATCTTTCAAAATATTTAGGTATATAAAAAGCTCCTTCATCTTCTTCTTTTAATTTATTATTTATTATTTCCTTTTTTATAAAATATGACATAACATTTAATGCCTCTTCTTTTATAACATTATAATCAAATTTATACTCTAATAAATATTTTTCTTCTAAATCTTTTGATGAATACATATTTATTAATTCATTTATATGATTCTCTACAACCTGATTTGCTATATTGCAGTAATTATTGAATTCACTTTCTATTAAATGGCAGCCTTCATCTGAATATTGATTTTTAACTTCCTGATAGAAATCCTGAAAGAATCTATGATACGCTCTTCCCCTATCCATATAATTTACGCCTTGTATTTTTGACTCAACAGATTCTTTTGAGTACAATCTTGAATAGAAGAATTTAGCAGGACATTCCATTATAGCCTGCAAAGTCGTAACGGATACTTTCTCTTTGAAAATATTCAAAAAGAAATTTTTTATATCTTCATTATTGTAAAAATCATGATGCATATTTTTATTCTGCTTATGATAAACAAGATCTATAATATTTTCTGCATTATCAATTTTATAAGCTATATCATTATATAAAAATAAGCTCATAAGATTTTCTTTATCAGTATGAATATTATCTTCTCTTTGTATATATTCTTTTCTATATATAAGTCCGTTTTTCTCTAAACTTTCAAATTTAAAATCTTCACTATACAATTCTCTATAAAGATTTTCTAAATAATAAAATGGTATCTCTAAATTTCCTTTTTCATCTTTAAATCTGAATGAAAAATAAATATTACTATCCTCATAACATGAAGACAATATATTCAAAAATAAAGCATAATGAATATCTGATAAATAGCTTTGAGTATTGAAAACTATTTTTTTATTTTCTTTATTTATTACCTCTCTCAATTTGGCACTTATAAAAAATGCATTAGGTCTTCTGTTTATAAAATCATTATTCATTCCTAATATAAATATATGCTTTAATTTTAACCCCCTGGCATCATATAAATTACTTACTGTAAGAGTTATATCTCTATTTTCATCTTCGCCAATAGATTTATCTCTTAAAATTGTATTTAAAGCTGCATGAAAATCAAAATGACTTATATCTTGATTATCTATATTTTCAAGTTTTTCTGTATATGCTATTTCCAATATAAGATTAATGAATAAAGCTAATGCCTCATTATCTCTATAGAAATATTCATTTTGATTATCATAAATATTATCTATATATTCTTTTGCCTCTTTTATATTCTCTATATTTCCTATATTTAAGAACTTCAAAATATTTATATATGCAAGTCCTATTTCTTTATAGCTTTTTTTAGATACTAAATGATTTAGCAAATTTAAAAATTCTGTTATAGATTTTGAAGCATCATTATATTCAAACTTTTTATTAATCTTATTTTTAAAATCTTTAAAAGACATTTTTGAAAATATTTCTATAGAGTTATAATCCTCATAAGAATAAATCAAATCTCTTATATTATAAGGATTAATACCATCAAGTTTAATATATGCAGAAGATAATATTTTTATAAGAGTATCTACATCTATTTCTCCGTTATACTTATCTAATATCAAAAATATAGAAGTGAGTACAGGTATTATAGGAACTTTCCATATGAAGTTAGCTCTTCTTTCATTAAATTTTATCTGGCATTCTTTTAATCTGCTTGAAACAATATCGCTGTATAATTGAATATCTGAAAATATTATTCCTATATCATAAGGATTAACTCCTCTTTCTATAAGTTTAATTATTTCATCAATAACTGTATCAGCTTCCTGTTTAGCACCGAATCCTGATATGAACTTTATTTTATTTTTATATTTATTTATATCTTTATTTTCTCCAAGCAGAGCCTTAGCAAAATTTGAAGTTTCATTTATTTCAAAATTATCAATACCTTGATAGAATGATTTATAATTATTAAAATGTTTTTCCATATCATAAGGCATTACAACTTTTATATTTTTATTATAATGCTTTTTTAAAGATTCAAGAAATATCAAATGTAAAGGAGGAATTTTTTCAAAATTATAAATTGTTATAGATTCATAAGTATTTAAAAATTCTAATTCCTTATTTTCTATGGATTTTATAAAAAGCTCAAAAATATCAAATTCATCTAATAGATTATTTTCTTTATTATATTCTTTGTATAGATTTATTATTGTATTTATATCTTTAAGATTATTGTACTTTTCTAATTTAAATCCGTAAAACTTAGCTAATGTTATTTCCTCTATGAGTTTATATAAAGTATATGCCAATTCATAGGTAGTATTTTGTTTTGATATTAATGCTTCTTTATTTTTTTCTTTGTACTGAAATAATATATTATGAATATTAATTATTGCTATTGATTCATCTATATCCTGAACATTATTATCTATTCTGTAATTTTCAAAAAACATTTCTTTACTGCTTTTATAGTATTGATGCAGTGTTTGATAATTGGTTATATCCAAAGTATATTTTTTGAAATTAGTTTTCAGATAATTATTTTTTGCTTTATAATTTGGAAATAAAAATAATTCTTGCATATATGTATATCTCTTTTTTTATTTAATTATACTAGAATGAATATATTTTGTCAAAATGAGTTTTTAAATTTGTTATCGCTAGCAATAATAAGAGAAAAATCAATTTGAATTGTATATTCAAGTAATAAACCTAGATGTTTGAGAAATATATTAAGTTTAAAAACTTTATTTACATACCCCGCCCCTTTATTCTTCAAGGTATTACTATGAAATTCTTACTTTATTTTGTTTTTCTGCGTATTTAGAAATTTTAGCACCCACCCAAGATTTTATTAGGTTTATAGCTAAATTCTCACTTGATTAATGCTTGATAATAAAAATTAAATATAATATAATAACCCTTTACTTTTTTGGGAAAACATTATGAATCAGAACGATAAAAAAATAGATATATTTGAAAATTATCCAGTATATAAAGCATTAATAACATTGGCACTTCCAACTATACTAGGAATGCTTGTTAATGTATTTTATAATATGGTAGATACTTTTTTTGTAGGACAAACTAATGATCCTAATCAGGTAGCTGCTGTTTCTTTGACTATGCCTATTTATTTGGTTCTTATGTCATTTGGTTCTATATACGGAATAGGCGGAGCTTCTTATATATCAAGAAGTTTAGGTGCTAGAAATTATGATAAGGCAAAGCAAGTTTCATCTTTCGCTTTTTTTGCTAGTGTTATTACAGGCTTTGTATGTATGATAGTTTTTTTATTATTTTTAAATAATATACTAAAATTATCAGGAGCAAGTCAAAATACATATAAATTTGCCAAAGACTATTTGCTTATAGTGGCATTTGGAGCTGTATTTGTGGTTTGTCAAATGTCATTGGGACAGATTGTACGTTCTGAAGGTTCTTCAAAAGAGGCCATGATAGGCATGATGCTTGGAACTATAATAAATATCATATTAGATCCAATAATGATATTATATATGAATATGGGTGTTGCTGGTGCCGCTCTTGCCACTATAATAGGAAATGCATCTTCAACATTATATTATATTTGGCATATAGCTAAAAAGAGTAGTTTCCTTTCAATAAGATTCAAAGATTTTTCATTAACAAAAGATATATTAAATAATGTATTTTCAATAGGATTTCCTGTGTTTATGAATAATGTTCTTATAAGCATAGCAAATATTTTAATAAATAACTTTGCCTCAAGATATAATGATAATGTTGTGGCAGGGCTTGGAGTTTCACAAAGAATATTTATGCTTGTTCTTTTGGTATTCATAGGATTAGGACAAGGGGTACAGCCTTTTATAGGATACAATTTCGCTTCTAAAAATTATAAAAGAATGAATACTTCAATAAAACTTTCATGCCTATTCAGTTTTGTATCCGGAATAATATTTTTAATTTTTGCTTTTATATTTTCAAAAGAGCTTATAGCGATATTTATAAAGAATGATGAAGTTATAGAATATGGTTCTAAATTTTTAATAGCCGCATATTCAGTAGCTCCTATTATAGGATTTCAATTTATATTTATATCAACATTTCAGGCATTAGGGAAAGCATTACCATCTTTAATTTTATCAGTATGCAGACAGGGAATAGCATTTGTTCCTGCAATATATTTCGGTACAAAATTTTTTGGAATCAACGGCATAATATGGTCACAGCCTATAGCAGATGTTGTTTCTATACTATTATCTGGTGGAATGTACATCTATATTTATATAACAACAAAAAAGAAAAACATGCTTGAAAATGAGATTAATTCATAATTGATTTTGCAGTTTCATATACCGCACGTATAGTAAAATTCAAAATATAAATGGATTATGAATCATAATTTAAACAATATAAAAAGATGCATCCATCGTGCGTTAAGTAAATTTTTAAATATAATAAATACTAGGGCGGGTACTATAATTGCAAATTAAAGCTATAAATATAAAAAAATTATAATTACAAATTAATACATAAAATAATAAAGGGCGGGCAAATGTAATTAAGTTTGAAAATTTATTTTCACTCCCCACCCTCTAGGCTTATAGTTTTTATATAGAATAGAAACTTTTAATTTTTTTATTACTAAATTAGAATTTTTAGCACCCCACCCAATCGGATTTTAAATTTAAAGACTTTATACCGCACGAAGAGTAAAATTAAATATATAAACCGATTATGAATTATAATTTTACTATATATAAAGTTCCGTTCACCGTGCGTTAATAAAAGTAAAAATATATATAAAAAATTTAAAGCCTTACTTTGATATTATTTTTATGAAGATACTCTTTTAATTCTTTTATATCTATTTCTTTGAAGTGAAATATTGAAGCAGCAAGTCCAGCATCAACACCTTTAAC
>CASEHG010000220.1 GCA_949287565.1 uncultured Brachyspira sp. | reverse complement strand
TTATCTATCAATAAAAATCCTGCTATTAAATATATAAAATATACTATAAAGTGAAAATTAGTTTTATAATTATTTAATTACAAAACTATAGATTATTTTTTATCATCAAGTAATAAAATATTACAATGTATTGATAAAAGATGTTTTTTGATATAAAATTACTGGTAAAATAAAAAATGAATTTTCAATATGTATATATGTATATAAGAAAAATTATAACATTAATAATAGCAGCTGTTTTACTATATATTCCGTTATATCCTTTCGGCGGAAAGCCCATTACAATAGAAAAAGTAAGACCTTACTATACAACTGATGAAACTGCTAAAATAGATGTATTTATATATACCAATTTAGGAGATAATACAAATTATAATTATTTATGTTTCGCAGTTGCCGATGCAGTTGCAAACCAAATAGAATATAACAAAACATTAAGACTTCAATCAGAAACGAATTTCACAATTAATCCTATGGATTTTGAAAGAGCATATAATTATAAAGTATTTCAATTTACTAATATAACTTATACAAGCAGAACTGAAGGAACTAATATAATCATTGTAACCAATTATGAAACTACAACTTATACCAATTGGGGAGATGTAAGAAGCAATGTTCAATTAATTACACCGGAAACAGAAGGATTTTTCTTAGAAACAAATGAAATGATATTTGATTATAATGGAAGTAATGTAATATTAAAAGGTACTAATGATTTTATTCAAAAGGTTGATATAGGAAAAAATTATTATGAATATTTTGGAGATGATATAAAAAAATATGTATTTACCAGAGATTCAGATATAGCAATATTTGGAACAGTAGAATATGACAGACCTAATATAAGTATAGTAACATATATAGCTTATATAAGAGACAGAAAGATAACTTCATATTCTATAACTATACCGGAAGCAAAAATAGATGAACAAATGCCAAACTATGCATTAGAGATAGCAAATAGAATAAGTTATTTAGATAAAACAGGTGTTATAGCAATAAATGTAACTCCTGAAGATGCATTTGTATATGTAGATGATGTATTTATAGGAAAAAGCGGACAAACTTTATATGTGCCGGCATTAACAACTAATAATCATAGATTCACAATAAAAAAAGAAGCCTATGACACAATAGATACTATGCTTTCATTTGAAAAAACTAATGAAAATATACTTCTTAATTTCAAGTTAAAAGAATTAAGTGAAAGTGCAAGAGTTCAGATTAACATACCTGGAGAAGAACAAAGTACAGTAATAATTAATGGTATAAAAGAAACTCCTACTAATGTAATTAATAGGTATTTTGGTTTTGGAACATATTCCATAAAAATAACAAATACAAATTATATAGATTATTATGGTACATTTACAGTAAATAGTACTAATTCTTTAGTACTTACACCTAATATGAAGAAATTTCAAGAACCTACTTTGGCTGATAAAATATTTAAAAATTATGAAAGAAATACTAAAATATTCTTAGGATTAACTATAGCAAGTGCAATATTTACAGTTGGTACTTATATATATGCTGGGGAAGTATTAGATTCTACTATGGTTAATTATTATAATCAATATAAAAATGAACCTAACAGACCTCCTATAAATTTAAATAATTATAATACAGCTATGAATATATATATAGCAGGAATGGTATTAACAGGTGCTTTTGCTCTAACTGCTGGCGTATATTATATGCTTTGGATAAACGAAAGTAATTTCGCTGTTGAAGAGCTTTCATTTAATGCAGGTTACAGCGGAGTAAATCTTATGTATTCATGGCGGTGGTAGATTCAATAGTATTATGAATAATAATTTATAAAATTATCAATTATATTTGACAAAACCTTATTATTTACTATACTACTAATAATAATATAATTTTAGGAGTTATAATATGCTTAATATAATTTTTATAGGAGCTCCCGGAGTTGGAAAGGGAACTCAATCTGCCTTAATTGAAAAAGATTACTCTATATCTCATATTGCAACAGGAGATATGCTTAGAGAAAATATCGCAAATGGTACAGAACTCGGAAAAACAGCTAAATCATATATGGATAAAGGAGAATTAGTACCAGATAGTTTGGTTATCGATATGCTTAAAGACAGAATAAAAAAAGATGACTGTAAAAATGGATTTATGCTTGATGGTTTTCCTAGAACTATAGAACAGGCTAAAGAATTATCAAATATATTGGATAGTCTAAATTATAAAATAAGTGCTGTAATAGATATATTTGCTTCAGAAGAAATAATAGTAGATAGATTATTAAAAAGAGGCCGTGCTGATGATAATGAAGAAACTATAAAAAATAGATTAAAAGTATTTGAAAATCAAAGCAAGCCTGTATTAGATTATTATGCTGATAAAGCAAAAATAATCAAAATAGAGAGTGTTGGTACTCCTGAAGAAGTATATGCTAAGATAAAGAAAGAATTAGATGTATTATAATTGATAATTATTATACTTTTTATAGGGCTATGATTATAAATCATAGCCTTTTTTATATGCAAATTATTTTTATGATATATATTCCGAAAATATAAAAAAAATATTATCAAAATTATTATTTACAGGTTTGTATATGTCTGAAGAAATGGATATAAATAATAACAATGAAGCTGAAAATACAGAAGCAGCCCCTAGAAAAGCTGTTAAGAAAAAAATGATAATAAAATCTAAAAGTAAAGAAAATATTAAAGATTTAGATTTATCATCTTATGGAGCAAGAAGACAGGCTAGAATATATGCAGTTATGTCTTTATATTCTTATGAAATTAATGATAGAAAAGAAACCATAAATGAAATTCTTAGTTTTGATTATGATAAAAAAATACCTGAAAATATATTCGCATTCACTAGAACTTTGGTAGAAGGAACTATAAATAATTTAGAAAGAATAGATAACTTAATAGAAAAATATTCTAATAATTGGGATATAAAAAGAATACAATATGTAGATAAGTCAATTATTAGAATGTCAATATATTCTCTAATATTTTTGAAAGATATACCCAAATCTGTAGTAATAGATGAGGCAGTAGAAATTTCTAAAATTTTTAGCGATAAAGATTCTTATAAATTTGTAAATGGGATTTTAGATGGTATACAAGAAAAAGACATACAATAAAAGATTGGCTAAATATAAAAACATACAGATGATAGTTTTTATATTATCTATAGGAGCCTTAGGTTTGATAGCTATATTATCATTAAATGTAGCAATAATACAAGGCAAAGTAAAATTAAATTCTCAAATTGTAGATGATTATACCTTGGCTAAAGAATATTATAATAATAAAGATTATAATAAGGCTAAATCTATATTGAAAAAAGAAATAAGAAATACCATAGATCCAAAAAAAGAATATGAAGCTAATATACTTTTGGGAAAAATATACAATGAAACAAAAGATTATGATAATGCAATAAAAATATTTAATACTATGACAAATTCATTGTATTTAGATGAGCAGCTAAAACATAATTTAGGAATATCATATCTAAAAAAAGAAATGTATGATGAAGCTTTAGTATCATTAGAAACTTCATTATCAATAAACAGCAATTATATACCTAGCCTTCTTACATTAGGAAGATTCTATATGGAAAGAGATTTACCTAGATTGGCTAAGGGATATTATGAAAGAGTTTTAACTTTAGAAGAAAATGATGAAGCTTTATTTTATGTAGGATTAATAGCACTAAATGAAGGTTTTCAAAGTGTTGCTTATGATACTTTAACTAAATTAGTTAGAAGAAGCAAAGGAGAATATGCTGATAAAGCTGCTACTATATTAGGCGATATATACGTAATATCAGGTGATACGGACAGTGCTATAGAAATGTATTTGAAAAGTTTAGTTAATTCAGATACAAAACCTGACTCTATAAAAAGACTTGTAAAAATATATGAGCAGGTTGAAGACTATGACGGTATAAAAAAAGTATATGAGCAGATATTAGAACAAAATCCTAATGATATTGATACGATACTTGCATTAGGTGAATTATATGAAAAAGAAAATGCTTATGATAGATCTGTAAAATATTATTTAAGATTGGTAAGGATGAAAGATTATACCAATACTTATGGTGCTACAGGTTTGCTTGCTAATGCATATTATAAAGGAAGTATGCTTAAAGAAGCAGAAGCAAATTATAAAAAGATTGTAATGGCTAATAATAAAGATGATTTATATAAAACAGCATTGGAAAGACTTGGAGATATAACATACAGACAAAAAGATTTTATGTCATCTTTAAGATACTATCAGGAAATATATAAGATAGAAACTAATAATGCTATATTTATGCCTAGACTTGGCGAATTAGAATTATATTATGGAAATTCAGATAAAGGTATAAAATTATTAAAAGAATCTATTGCTGAGGATGTAGGAAATGCTTTCCCTAGCAGAACATTAGCTGTTTACTATGAAAGTATAGGTAATAATAATGAGGCATTGAATTATTATAATTATACACTTTCTAAATATCCTAAGGATAGAGAAAGTATATACAGAGCTGGAATGCTTTATTATAAAACAAAAGATTATGAGAAAGCAAAAGAATCTCTTCTTATAGCTGCTAATGATGATAATAATACTATCTTAGTAAGAGAAAATGCTTGGATAACATTAGCAACGATGATGGAAGAAATACGATCTTATAATGATGCTTCTGCTTATTACAGACAATTAGTAGAAATGTCCCCTAGTGTAGAAAATTATATGCTTTATGGAGCATTCTCTTATAGAAGACTCCAGTATAATGAGGCTATATATGCTTATAATGAGGCTTTAAATTTAGCTACAACAAAAAGAGATATGTTTGATATTAATTTAGTTTTAGGTAAATGCTATTATAGAATGAATGAACTTGATAATGCTGAAGAAAGTTACAGAAATGCTTTAAGTTATGATGGCGGAGATTCTCAGGCTAAAGACGGTTTAAGACAGGTACTTACTAAAAAAGAATTAATGTATAATAATTAATATTAAGTGATATAAACAAATAAAGCAGGATATTAAAAATATTCTGCTTTTTTTATTATTGTTATGCTCGCCCATCTGTACTTGGTTCGCTAAAGGCTTAACTTAATTTATTAAGTTACACGCATGTCGCTTTTTGTATTTTATTTATTTTATATTCTATAACATTTTTATTATCGCTAGTGATAAACTTAATAAAAAATAGCTGATAACTTTAGTTGTAATATATATTTCAAAGATTTATTACTATATCAATAATAAAATATATCAACTTTTCCCGCGGCAAAAGTTGCAAAAGCACGTATATAATATATTTAAATTTAATAAATTGTATATAATTAAATTTCAAAAAGTTATATATAAACTACTTGCTTTAATATTTTATTATAAAAATATTGGTTATGTTATTAAATTTTAAAACAGATTTTTTATCATATAAATAAAAAGTTTATAGCTAGCAATAATAAAAAAGCCGTACTAATTATCAGTACGGCAACAATGAACCGGTGACGGGTTTCGAACCCGCGAGTGCAGGAATGAAAATCCTGTGTGTTAAACCTCTTCACCACACCGGCATATATTAAAGAACTTTTGATTGATGTGAGCCAAGAAGGGTTCGAACCTTCGACAACCGCCTTAAAAGGGCGATGCTCTACCGACTGAGCTATTGGCCCGTTTATTTTCACATTCATTCAAATGTTTGTATATAATACTATATTATTAATTTTTTGTCAATCCCAAATTTTATTTTTTTTCATAACTAATTAAATATATTCCAAGGATTATATGAAGGCAAATCAGCTTCAACATATATTTCTTCATCTTTTGTAGGATGAGGAAATTTAAGACTTTTAGCAAATAAAGCTAAAGGAACATCATTTCTATCATACTTTATATAACTTCCATATTTTCTGTCGCCATATATAACATGTCCTATATTAGAAAGCTGCACTCTTATTTGATGAAATCTGCCTGTTTCTAATTCTATTTTTAATAAGCTAAGATTTTTTATTACATCTTCTTTTATAACATTATATTTTAATTTGGCTATTTTAGCATTCTTTGTATTTTCAAAAACAACCTGAGCTATATTACCTAATTTATTTGTTTTTTTTATAAGATAATTTTCAAGTTTAGCTTCTTTTTCTAAAAGTATGCCGTTAACAACAGCATAATAAGTCTTCTCAAATTTTCTATCTCTTATAGCCTCGCTTAATCTTGAAGCAGCCTTTGAAGTCTTTGCAAATACTATTACTCCTGATACAGGTCTATCCAATCTATGTACAAGTCCTAAAAATACATTACCTTTTTTATTGTACTTAATTTTTATATAATCTTTTATATTCTCAAAAAAAGAAACATCTCCTGTTATATCTCCCTGAGTTGGTATATTAGGAGGCTTTACTGCTACTATTATATGATTGTCTTCATAAAGAGGATTAATATAATTACTCATTTCTTTTTCTATATCCATATTTTTCACCATTAATATTTTAATTCATAAGAAGTTATTTATTTTATAAATAGTGTTTAATTAGATTTAATGCGATTAGATAATAAAAAAGGAAAGTATGTGCCGAGTCAGGGAATCGAACCCTAGACACAAGGATTTTCAGTCCTTTGCTCTACCTACTGAGCTAACTCGGCAAGTGAAAATTATTATAGCACAGAACCTAAAAATGTCAAGTAATAATATAAAAATTATTACAAAAAATATTTTTTTTGGTTTATAAATTATATATTTTGACAAATAGCATTATTAAATATATAATACATAGCAAATTTTCGTTATTTCTGATTTATAAATGCAGTCAGAATACTATACAATCTTTATATGCAGGTAATATATGACAAAGAAAAAAGACAGAATAATAACATTTTCATTAATAGTTGTAATTATAATACTAATAAATGCAATAGCTAATCAATTTACTCCTATGATAGATTTAACCAAGGATAAAGTTTATTCTTTGAGTAAAGAAAGTAAAAATCTAGTTAAAAATTTAAAAGAACCTATGAGTGTAAAATTTTTCGTTACACCTAATCTTCCTCCCCCATTCTCTACTTATGAGAAATATATAAAAGATTTATTTGAAGGATATAAAACAGCAGGCGGAAAGAATATCAGCTTTGAAGTAATAGATGCATCAAAACATGGAGATTTAGCTAGCCAGTACAGAATAAACCCTACTCAAATAAGCGTATTAGAAAAGGATCAAACTCAAACTAAAGTAGCATATATGGGTATTTCTTTCATATATGGTGATTCTATAGAAACAATACCATTCGTACAATCAACTGAAGGTTTAGAATATAATATAGACACCATAATAAGAAAGATGATGGATAAAAATGACAGATTAGCAAGATTAGAAAATAATTTGAATGTTTATTATGTATCATCAAAAGAAATATACGATCTTCTTCCTATAGGAGCAATGGAACTTATACCTGATTCTATTATGCAGGCTGTTGCTGATGCTAATAAAGATTTAATGAATAAAGTGAGATTTATAAATGTAGATATGTCTAACCCTACTGCTGAAAATGAAGAATTATTAAAAAAGCTTAATGTTAAAAAAATTGAATGGGACGATATAAAAGACCCTAATGGAAATATTGTAGCAAATAAAGGAAGTGCTTATTTTTCATTGGTTTTAGAAAATGGAGATGATATAAGACAGCTTTCAACATCATATATATTGTATGGAGCTTTCGATGAAATAAAAAATGAAATATCAAAAAATATAGATAGTATGCTTGGACTTAAAGCAACTATAGGATATGTTCAGGGGCATGAAGAAGCTAATTATATAACTATACCGCCTCAATTTGGAGGAAATCCTAATGATGCTTATGACAGTGTTAGCGAATATGTAACAGAAATACAAGGAAACTATAACTTTGAAGCTGTTGATATCTCATTAAATGATATACCTTCAAGTATAGATGCACTGATTATAGCAGGAAGTAAAACAGCATTCAGCGATTATGAATTATATAAATTGGATCAGTTCATTATGAGCGGAAAACCTGTATTATTTATGCTTAATGGTGTAGAGATAAATCAAAATGATCCTGGTGCTCAAATGTACGGCCCTAAACTTATACCTGTTACAAACAGACTTAATGAAATACTCACTAATTATGG
>CASEHG010000219.1 GCA_949287565.1 uncultured Brachyspira sp. | reverse complement strand
TCTGTTTATTCTTCAAAATATTTTAAGAATATGCTATTAAAAAATGATTGAATTCAATCAATGTCTAGAGTAGGAAATTCTCTCGATAATCGTGTTATTGAATTTTGATTTAGTATTCTAAAAACTAAACTTATCTACAAATTAAATATTTCGGAATTAAATTTTTGTGAACTAGAAAATTATATTTCTGAGTTTATTGATTATTATAACAACGGAAGAATTCAAGAGAAATTAAATTGAATGACTCCAAACCAGTATAGATTAAATTTATAAACAAAAAACATGAAATTTGGATTATAGTCCAAATTTCACGTCAATGTTTAACAAGTGGTATTTTTATTTATCATATTCAAACCTCTTTAAAAAAGCAATAAAAAAAATACTCCACTAATTATTAGTAGAGTATTTTAACAATTATAATATGTTAAGTTTTTTAGCTTCCTTTAATAAATCGTCTCTGAATTTAGGGTGGGCTATGTTTATAAGAGCTAAAGCTCTTTCGGAACTCGATAATCCTTTTAGATTAACAATTCCATATTCTGTAACTACATATTGAACATCTGTTCTAGTTGTTGTTACAGGACCACTAAGTTTAGGAACGATTTTTGAATATTTCCCATTAGATGCAGTGGAAGTTAAAGCGATAAATGATTTACCGTTTTTTGATTTGTAAGCTCCCCTTACAAAATCAACTTGTCCTCCCGTTGCAGAGTATTGATGTCCTTTAAGGTGTTCTGAATTACAAGCACCTGTAAGATCAATTTCAATTGTTGAATTAATACTTATAACATTATCATTTTGTGAAATTATATAATCATCATTTACATAATCCACTGGAAAACTTTCAAATGTTGGGTTTTTATCTAATAAATCATACATTTCTTTATTGCCAATCGCAAAAGTATATACAGTTTTCCCCGTGTTAATGTTTTTCTTAGAGTTGTTTACAACTCCTTTTTTAACTAGGTCAATCATACCTGTAGTTAGAACTTCAGTATGTATACCTAGGTCTTTGTGGTTTTCTAGTTTTTTACAGACTAAATTCGGTAATCCACCAATTCCCATTTGTATAGTCGCTCCGTTAGGAATTAAGTTAGCTATAGTTTCAGCTATTTTTAATTCTTCGGGTTTTGGAGGTTGATCAGAAACTTCTAGCAACGGAATATGATTTTCTACAATAGCTGCAACTTGAGAAACGTGGATAGTATTTTGACTTCCAAATGTATAAGGTACATTTTCATTTACTTCAACTATTATGTTCTTTGCAACTTTTAACAAAGTGCTTGCATAGTCATTTGATAAACCTATGCTCATATATCCAAACTTATCCATTGGTGAAACCATTGTTACAAAAGTATCAGGTTTGATAACTTCAGTGAATATTTTAGGAGATTGTGAAAAGTGGCAAGGGTGAAACATTACTCTTTTTTCACCATTTTCTTGGTCATTTATAGCATTAATTTTTCTTTCTGTTTCACTAATGAAGAATGAGTGAGGAATAATAGTCTTGTTTAGGTCTCAAGATAATA
>CASEHG010000218.1 GCA_949287565.1 uncultured Brachyspira sp. | reverse complement strand
TTTATTATAAAAATAAAAAATTATCAATATATAACTTGATATATTAATAACTGTTTGATATAATTAATAAACATTTTTTTAATTTTTTATTAATGAATATTATTATGAATAGTAGGAAAAAACAACAAATAGGAATCATAGTTAATGTTCTTAGAACTGATACTGACGGAATTTTAAAAAAAATAGATAAGATAATAAAAAAATATAATATAGAAGCTATAATTATAGATTATGATATATCATCTCACAATAATATAAAAAAGGCTACAAAAGAATTAAAAAATGTATCAATGTTAATATCAATAGGCGGAGATGGGACATTACTTTCTGCTTTGAAAATAGCAATAAAATACGATATATCAGTTCTTCCTATATATAATGGTACATTAGGGTTTATTTCGGAAATACCTCCTGAAGAAGCATATCTTATATTAGAAGAATATTTTGAAGATAAAAAAACATTATATGAAATAGAGCCTAGAACATTATTATCTGTAAATGTTTATTCAAAAGAAAAAAACACATATAAAGAATATCTTGCTGTAAATGAATTAGTTTTAGGTAAATGCGACGGCAGAGCAATATATATAAACATTACAATATCAGGTAAATTAATATCTTCAATAGTTGGCGATGGTGTTGTAATAGCAACCCCTACAGGTTCAACAGCTTATGCTTTAAGTGCCGGAGGTCCTATACTTGCCCCTACAATTGACGCCATATCTTTTGTACCTATAGCACCTCATTCATTAACTTTCAGACCGCTTGTTATTCCTAAATGCGATAATATAGAATTAGAATTGACAGAAAAATCATTAAAGGCTATGATAACAATAGACGGATATGATATATGCCAATTTAAAAACGATGATAAAATAATAGCAAAAATCAGCAATAAAAATTGTTATATATTTCAAAGTGCAAAAAGACTATTTTATGATATACTTAGGAATAAACTTAATTGGGGTAGATAATGCTTAAATATCTCGAAATTAGAAATTTTGTATTAATAGATAAATTAAAAATAAATTTCAGCAGCGGTTTCAATGTACTTACAGGTGAAACAGGTGCAGGTAAAAGTATCATAATCAGTGCATTAGAACTAATAACAGGTGAAAAAGGCTCTACTAGAATGGTTGGAGCTAATGGCGACAGATTAATTGTTTCAGGAAATTTTTCTCTTCAATCATCTGCAGATATTGTAAAAAATAAATTAAAAGAATGGAATATAGAAATAAATAATGATGAGCTTAATATAAAAAGAGAAATCACAAAAGACGGAAAAAGCAAATCATTCATAAATAATGTAGGCGTTAAAGTAGCAGAATTAAAAGAACTTGGTGATTTAATAGTAGATATACATGGGCAGCATGAACATCAATCTCTTTTCAATCCTGCAAATCATTTAAACTTTTATGATAGTTATTTAAATATTGATGACAAATTAGAAAATTATAAAAATCATTATAATAAACTTACAAAATTAATAAGACAATATAATGAAATATCTCAAAACAAAAACAATATATTAAAAGAAAAATCTTTTTTAGAATATGCAATAGATGAAATAGAAAAAGCTAAATTAAAGCCTAATGAAGATGAAGAGATAAAAAATGATATTACTATGATGTCAAATGCAGAAAGCATAGCCTCATCACTTTTTTCTATTAATAAAGATATATTTGGAAGCGAGTCCGGAGCCTATACAAAATTAAATAGAAGCATTTCAGCATTACAAAGCATATCTAAATACGACAGCAGACTTTCAGATATTGCCTCACAGATAGAAGGTATAACATTAAATCTTGAAGATATAAAAAGTGTTTTAACTGAAATAAGATCCAAAACAAAATTCGATCCTGAAGAACTTCAATCTCTTAATGAAAGACTTTTCTTCATTAATAATTTAAAAAAGAAATATGGCTCTAATATAAAAGAAATAATATCTTATGCTAAAGAAGCCAAAGAAAAATTAGACTCTCTAAATTTCTCTGAAGAGGATATTGAAAACTTAAAAAAAGAAATAGAAGAATTAAGAAAAGAAACTTCTATACTTGCAAAAGAAATATCGGATATAAGACATAATAGAAAAGATGATTTTATTAAAGCAATAGAAAGCGAAATGAATGATTTAGGTATGTCATCTACAAAATTTGATGTTGAAATAACTTTAGATGAAGATGATGACGGCATACTTAATATAGATGGAGCTAATTTAAAAGCCAATTCTACAGGCATTGATAATATAGAATTTATAATAGCACCAAATAAACAAAGTATGTTCCAGCCTCTTAGAAAGATTGCATCAGGCGGTGAAATATCAAGAATAATGCTTTCATTAAAGAATGTTCTTTCTTTAGGAGATTACTCTGAAACATGCGTATTCGATGAAATAGATGTTGGAGTTGGAGGAAGAATCGCCGAAGTTATAGGCGAGAAAATAGCAGCTTTATCAAAAAGAAAACAGGTGCTTAGCGTTACTCACTTGGCCCAAATTGCTATATATGCTAATAATCATTTCAAAGTAACAAAGAATGAAGGCGATGATATTGTTACATCAACTATTGAAGAACTTGATGACAGTATGAGAGTTAATGAAATAGCAAGAATGATAACAGGAAAAGAAATCACAGAAGCAAGCATTAAACATGCAGAAGAAATGCTTGAACATGCCAAAAAATAATATATAAGTTTTGAATCGCACATAAATATTTATACAGTTTTTACAAATATTAAAATACATAAAATTAATTGTAAAAAATAATTTTTCATATATATTTTTTATATCTTTAATATATAGTTTTTAACAAAATAATTTAACAAATATTTTAAGGATAATAAAATGTATACATTAGGAATAGATTTAAGCACACAAAGTATAACTTTAAGCATTATAAACTGTGAGAATTATAAAAATGAATTAAATATTTCTGTGACATTCAATTCATTAGAAGAAATAAAATATTCAAAAATGAACAAAAACACATTGCTTATAGATTCAAATATAAAAGGAAAAGCTGAACAGGATATAAATATTTTTTTAATTGCCCTAGACAAAGCTATGTTACAGCTTAAACAAAAATTCAATATAAAAGATATAAAAGCAATACAAATATCGGCACAACAGCATAGTCATATTTATCTTTCAGAAAAATATAAATCTAATATAGAAAAATTAAGAGAAAAATCATCAATAAATAACAGTTTAGCTGAATTATTAAATGATTCATATTCTTATGATTATGCCCCTATATGGAGAACTTCATGCACTCAAAAAGAAGCTGAAGAATTGAGAAATGCAGTTGGCGGAAAGGACAATATGATAAAAATAACCGCTTCAAATTCTCCTCTTAGATTTACAGGAGCAATAATAAAATATTATTTTGACAATAATAAAGACTTATCAAAAAATACATACAAAATATTTTTATTAAATACATTTATAGCATCAATATTAACAGCAAAAGATAATATACCTGTAGATTTTGGAAATGCTTCTGGAATGAGTTTAATGGATTATACTAAAAGAGAATGGAATGACACTTTATTAAATACTATATCAAATGATTTAAAAGAAAAATTAGTAAATATAAATGATCCTTCTAGTTTTGCAGGATATATATGCGAATATTTTATAGAAAAATACGGATTTGACAGCGAATGTATAGTCGGTATAGGAAGCGGCGATAATCCTCAAACAAAAGTTTTATATAAAGGCGATATATTATCATTAGGAACTAGTTTTGTTTATATGCTTAATATTGATGAGAATAGCAGGGATTATTCAGGCGTATCAAATGCTATGTATGACGGAATAGGAAATCCTTTTATGATATTCTGCAGAACCAATGGTGCTATGGTATGGGATGAAATCATGAAATTATACACCAGAGATTATAAAGAAATTACAAAATCTTTAGAGAAAAATATTGATAATATGCCTCTTGTTCTATGGCAAAAGGAAAACGAATCAGTACCTATAAGCAGAGCATTCCCTATAAAAAGATATCATTCAGAGCCTTCATTTGATAATGATTATAAAGGTATAGTATTAAGTTCTTTGGGACTAGTAGCTTTATACTCTGAACAATTTACTTCTTCAAATAAAACTGATTTGGCAGTTACCGGAGGCCCTACAAAAGATAAAGAAATATTAAAAATAATAGCAAATATTTGGAAATGCCCTATAAGAATACTTCCTTCAGGAGGTGCTTCTCTTGGGGCTGCTTTATCTGCAGTTTTATTACTAGGAAAAAAGGTTTCATTAGATGATATAAGAAATACCTTAATTGATAATACTGATAATACAATAATACAACCTGATGATAATCTTGCCAATAAATATCATGATTATATGATGCTTTTAAAAGAAAAATTTCATGAAATAAATAAAGCCGCATTATAATAATACAGCTTTAATTATTACAGTATATACTGAAAATTTTTAAGTTTGTCAACCGATGCACTTTATATAAAATTATCTACTTTTTTGCCGCACACGCTCTGCGGGCTTCGCCAAAGTAGCTGCCTCAGGCACGCTTTGCGAAAATGCAATTGCTAGAACTTTATATTAAAAACATGCCTATTAAATATAGGATATAGCCTAAAAATGCAGTCTTTCGCCGTAGGCGGACTTTGTCTGGTTCTCGCCGCAGGCGGGCTTCGTCAAAGAACCAAAAAGTGCAAATATAACAATTAGTATTAAATCATACTAAAATTATTTTACATG
>CASEHG010000217.1 GCA_949287565.1 uncultured Brachyspira sp. | reverse complement strand
ATTTAGTTGAAAAAAAATAGTATAATGGAAAATGGTATAAGAGAACTTCAGATAATAGTTATGAAATTTTAAACGAAGGAAATTTATCTAATAATATTATTATTAATTAGTATTTAATTTATTCATATAATATTTTTTATTGTGAAATATTTGATGAAGTTAATAATTTAATTGCTAATCGCCAAATTCTAATTGAAAAATCTGTATCAGAAAATGATATAACAGTTTCTTATAAAGGTCGTAGCGTTTTTAATTATGACGCCAATGGCAATATTACAATTTCCAATCCTGAATTAAGACAATAGCTTTATGCAACAGTTACTTTAAAAGAAGGATACGCGACATCTTTTAAAATAAGTTGGTATTTAGGAGATGTGGTTATTGGAAAAGAAGATATTCATCCAGAGAATTCAATGATAGATTCAATTAGGGTAGATAGTAGTAATACTTTATAGTATTTAGTAAAAACTAAATATAAACAAAATAATACTAATAATACATTATCTTTAAAAATTTCTACTATTGATGGAAAAGAATTCGTCTTTACAAAAGAATTAATTTTTTAGAAAGATGGAGATTAGGGTACTAATGGAACAAGTTATTCTTGTATAGTCGCTCCATGTAATAATAATGGAACTTAGAGACTAACTGGTTTCCAAAGTTTGCATTATAATAGTATTAGTAGTTCTTCAACAAAACCACTATATTTAAAAGCATATGTATATAAAGATGGTGAATTAGTTTCTAATAATATTTCATATAAATGGGAGTCTAGATCTGGATGTTTAACTTTTACTACAATAAATTCAGATAAGTCAGCTATTTAGGTTAATGGAAATTCTACTTTGAATACTGATTTAAATACTAATCATAAATATGAGTATATTATAAAAACAACTATAACTATAAACGATAAAAATAGTCATATAACTTTATATTATAATTATCCTGTAAATATTACAGTAGGAGAAACAATAAATAATTAGTAGTTAAATATAGTTATTCCTTAGCAAATACAGTATTCTTCTTCTGGAATCAATCCACAATTTAGCAACGATGAATTATATTTTAGTTATTTGGACGAAGATAGATTAAATTCTAATTTCGTAAGTAGTTTAAAATCTAGTTTAATAGATGTTGATTTTAATAAAAGACAATTGAATCCAGTAGCTTTTTTTGATTATTCTACTGGAAGTGGTTTATTAAAATTATATTACACAAGTACTTCCTATATTTTGTATACTATTATAATGTATTTAAATACTTATGGCAACCAAGCTATTAATGGATGGGATGGTACAAATTTAAAATTAGATGAAAGTTCTGGGACAATTTTAGCTCCATAGGTTGGCGCAGGCATAAAAGATAATAATGGATTATTTACTGGAATTATATTAGGAAAAGATACAGCTTAGAATAAAATTGGTTTGTATGGATATAAAGCAGGTGTAAGTTCTTTTGGATTTTTAGAAGATGGAACCGCTTATATTGGATTACCAACTGGTGGGCGCTTAAAATTTGATGGTAGTAAAAGTACTATTGAATCAGCTAATTATTTAGCTGGAACTGGATTATCTATTGATTTTAAAGATGGAAGTATAATAAGTAAAAAGAATAATAAAATCATTTTTAGAGTGTAGTAGAAGTCTCCATATTTAGTGATCTAGAATACTTCAGAAAAAACTTTAATGAATATAGCTAATAACGATTATTATTTATAGTCAGCGAATGCGGCAAATTTAAATACAACTAATTCTACTTCTAAAATAGCAACAGGTATGAAAATAGATTTTAATGCTGGAGACATCTATGCTAGTACAGGTATTTTTTATGGAGATATAGAAATAAAAAATAAAGATGGTTCAATATTTACTTATACTAAACATACATATGAGGAGAGTACTGGCAATATTGATACATCTTCTGGAATAGACTGGGTAAATACTATTACTTTATCTAGAGTATTAACTGATTTAAAATCAAATACTAGTTATATAGAAGCATTAGCAAGTAAAGCAACAGCCATTGCAACAGAGGCTGAAAGTGCTGCGACATAGGCAAAAAATGCTGCTAATGAGGCCCTTTATCTTTCTAATGCTTTTTCGAATTTTTTTAGGATAATAGACAGAAGAGAAGAGGGCAATTATTATATAAAAGATACTAGCTATCTTTATATTACTTCAAATAACTCTAATTAGGGATATATTCAAATAGGTAAAGCTGTAACTATAGGAGGAAATAATTTTGGAAGTAGTGCTGTTTATTTAAACGACGGATGCTCAATACATGGAGGTTTATTAGTTGATAACTAGTAGGTTACATCTGATAAAAAATTTAAAGAAAATATTTCTTATGATTTAAAAGATTATTATAAAAAAATATTTTTTGGATTAAAGCCTGTTGAATTTAATTTCAAAAAAAATGGAAATAAAATTTATAATAAGGAATTAGGTTTTATAGCTCAAGATATTAAAGAATTATTAGATGAAAATAAATTTTATGATTCTTCCATTGTTTCTTTATAGAAAAAATATGATGAAGAAGGAAAAGTTTTAGATTCTTTTTTTGCAGTAAATTATAATACATTATTTACACTAAATATTTATATGTTGCAAGAAGCATATAAGCAAATTGAAATATTACAAAAAGAAATAAAGGAGTTAAAACAAATAAATGGTATTAACAAATAAAGAGATTTTACAACTCTTATCTTCTATTTATTCTATTAAATAGAAACAATTAGAATAGCCCATAATTATTAGTTTTTCATTAACTAAGATTATGAAACAATTAGATTCTTTATATAAAACTATTTTAGAAACATAGTAGGAATTATTTAATAAATATGGATCTTTTGATGGAGAAAAAAAATTATATATATCACCTGAAAATATTGATATTTTTAATTCAGAGTTGAATAATTTATATAATATATCTAATACAATTCAAGATTTACCCAAGATAAAATTAAATGATTTAAATGGATCTTTAACTTTAGAAGAAATGGAAGGTTTATATCCAATACTAGAAGAATAACTTCTAGTATTGGACAAAATAATTCTAATATTTCATAAGATTTTTTAAATCTTAAAAGAAGAGATAAAGGAGGTAAAATAAATGTTATTTCCGCCAATTTTGAATTCATTTTAGCCGGCTTTTGTCCCAATTTTTCCATATAGTATAAATTTTTCTTTATCTACTTTAATGAATGAAAATGAAATATCTCATATTTAGATAAAAATAGTATATTAGAATAATAACACTAGTATAGCGAATGATTCATTGTATCCAGATGGAATAATTTATAAAGAAAAATCTTCTATTTATAAAAGTAATAATATTTACTTTGTAAATATTGAAGCTAAAGATTTAAAAAAAATTAGTTGGGATGAAAATACCTATTATAAGGTTTAGATAAGATTTGGTAATAATGAATTATGGGGAGAAGATTTAACAGAATTTTCTAATTGGAAATCAGAATCAATTAAAAATAATAATTTTTCTGAATGGTCTTCAATAATGATTTTAAAATGTATATCTAAACCAGAAGTATATATATAGAACAATAATGATATAGAATTTTCTTTAACTCCAATTTTTTATGGGGTATTTAATAATTCAAGCACAGATTATGAAGATCTTTATAAATTTGAATTATATAGTGAAAATTAGCTTATTGAAGATTCTGGATGGTTATAGCATAATTCTTATATCGATAATTTTAATTAGTCTTCAATAGATTCTTATCGTTTTAAAACTATTTTAGAAAATTTTTAGTCATATTCTGTTGTATATTATGTTTAGACAAATAATTTTTATGTAGGGAACTCCGAATCTTATAATTTTTCTGTTTAGGCTGTTTCATTAAATGAATTAAAAAATATAACTTTTAAAGCGATAGAAAATTCAGAAGAAGCTTCTATAGATTGTTATATTACTACAGATAAAGAATTATATGGTAATTATATTATATCAAGATCTTGTGAGGAAACAAATTTTAATGTTTCAGAAGATTTATTTAGATTTTCGCTTTTTAATGAATAGTTAAACAATAAATTAATTTTTTCTGATAAAACTATTGAAAATGGAGTTAAATACAAATATAGTATATCTCAGGAGCAAGTGGGAGGACTTAGATCATTACCATTATATGATAATGAAAAAATTATTCAATAGGTATATTTTCCATATGCCTATTTATTATCAAATAATATTTAGCTTAAATTAAATTTTAATGTAAATATTTCATCATTTAAACGAAATGTATCTGTTTCTAAAACCACTACTATTGGTAGTAAATATCCTATTTTTCAAAAAAATAGTGAAACATATTACGCAGAATTTCCAATTAGTGGATTAATTAGTATATAGAGTGATTTAAATCACAATTTTCTTTTGGAAAGTATTGATACTAATTTAACTCAAGAAAATTCTTATATAGAATATTTATATAGACAAAAAGTGGAAGAATTTTTAAATGAAAATAAGTATAAATTGTTTAAATCTCCAACAGAAGGTAATTTTATAGTATATTTAACAAATATTTCATTACAACCTAATACTACTCTAAACAGATTTTTATATACATTTTCTGCTACTGCATCAGAAGTCATGGAAAATACTATAGAGAATTTATAGCAGTTTAATATCCAAAATTTTGGTTCTTATAATACAGAATCTACTTTTACCGATACTTCTTTTGGATAGTTAAATGATAATTATATAGGTATTTATAGTAAGGATGAGAGTGGTTAGTATACTATTGAAAATGATAATCCAACAAATCTTATAAATGAGATTGAAAAATTTGTTAACGTATCTACAGAAACTAGTATATACAAATTAAATAAAATTTTAGAATTTAAAATTAGTATTAATGATCCAGCTATTGAATCTTTAATTTTTATTTTAGATGGACAAGAAATATTAATTAAAAATGGAAAAACTTATACATTAATTAATTATAATCCAAAAACTTTATATTTAAAATAGACTGCGGAAGTTTTAATTGATTTTAAATATGAAGTAATTATTACTTCTATCGCTGCTGATTATTTGAATTTTAATTTTCAAACTTATTCACCTTGGGGACAAATAGAAGGTTTATATGACAATATTAGTTTATTAGATTTAATAAAAGAATAGTCAAAAATTGAAACCGAAAAAAATAAATTAGATTCAGAATCTTTAAGTGTTTATAAAGAAGATTTGAATTTATATATCAATGATAATAATACGAAAGCATACTCATTTATATCTTTATTATATTTTGATATTGATGCTTTAGAAGGAACTAAAATGTAGTTAGTTGGATTTGATAATAAAATTTAGGATATTATTATAGGCCCAACTGAAAGATATACATTAAATTTAAAAGAAAATATTATTAAAGATATTAAATTAATAGATTCTGCAAATATCTTAATTAATTATAAAACTTTAGCTTTATATAGTAATAATAGAGAAGAAGGAGGATAATTAGATGTTTTCATATTTATCAGACATCCCCTTCTTAGAGACTTTATCAAAAGAAAAATTAAAAATTTTTCATGGGAAAATTATAATTCTATCTTTTGACTCTGAATAGCCAATTATTGAAATACAAGGGAAAATCACTGGTGGAACTTTAAGTATAAATGGTAATTCATCTGTTAGAAGAACGATTTCTTTAACTATGATTGCAGATAATAAAAATAATCAATTAACTAATTTAGATAATATAATTTCTTTAAATAAAAAAATTAAAATTTTAGTAGGATATGAAAATAATTTGAATGATTATCAATAGTATGGAAAAATTATTTGGTTTCCTTGCGGAGTATATCTAATATCATAGGCGAATATTTCTATAATGACTAATAAAGCTAGTATTTCAATTAGCGGACAAGATAAAATGACTTTATTAAATGGCGTTGCTGGGGGAACTTTATCTGCATTAACTAATTTTGATACTAGTTATACTTATAAAGAAGATGGAAGTATTATTCAAGAAAAAGTAAAAATTATAAATATTATAAAAGAAGTTGTTAATCATTTAGGGAAAGAACCTTTAACAAATATTTTTATAAATGATTTGGAAGACACAGCAAGAAAATTAATTAAATATTCAGGAACAACTCCTATTCATTTTTCAGAAGATTATTCAAGTTTTATTATATGTAATGACACTGAAAAACCAAATAATTTTATATATACTTTTTACCAGAATGACGATATAGGTTATATAGAAACTGATTTTTATTATCCATCTGACTTAACATTTGAGGCTGGATCTACTTTAACTCAAGTTTTAGATAAAATTTGTTAGTTTTTGGGAAATTATGAATATTTTTATGATGTATTTGGACATTTTATTTTTTAGGAAATTAAAAATTATTTAAATAATACCTATAGTTTAACTGATAGTAGTAATTATATAAAATCTTTTTCTAATTCTAAATACTTATATACTCTGAATAATTCAAATTTGATTACATCTATTACTAATTCTCCTAAGTATGATAATATAAAAAATGATTTTATTGTATGGGGAAATTTAAATGATACATCAGAGACAAAAATACGATATCATTTAGCAGTAGATCAAAAGCCAAAAATCGATTTAGCAAATAAATTTATGTGGGAAAAAATTTCATCTCCAAAGCAATATTATTTTACTGATTTATTAAGTGATTAGCCTGATGATACAGAATTAATCGGTAAAAAGAGTGATGAATGGAGAGAAGAATTGTATAGATAGGCTTTAGTAGCCTCATTAGATAGTTTAAGAGCCTCAGATTATGATATTGAATTATTAGCAGAATGGAGAAAAATTTATGATACAGTAAAATGGGAAGATGGATGGAATCCTGTATTTAAGAATGATCCTTAGTCTATAACTTATTGGTTAGATTTTATTGATTCTTCTTCTACTTTAGGGCAATATTCAGTTAAACAAATTGGCCGACGCAGTAAAATTATATCAGATTCTTCAATTCACACATTATTTAATTAGACTGTCCCAGATGTAATTTTTATAAAAAATCCAGAAAATCAATTAGAAATTTCAGAAATCATTAATAAGTATAATACAATTGGGCAAAAATTTTGTTTTTTTACAGCTAATTAGGAAAATTATTTTACAACAAGTTCTACTGGAGCTAGTGCATATGATAAAATTAGAGAATTACTATATTAGCATTTAATTTATAATATACAAATTTCAATATCTATGATTCCTTGTTATTATTTAGAACCAAATAATTTAATTTACATTAATAATAAAGAAAGTAATGTAAACGGAGATTTTGTTATAAATACATTGTCAATTCCTTTAAATTATAATGGAAATATGACTATAACAGCAACAGAAAATTTTGTAAGGATATGAGGAGAATTTTTATGAATATAGGACAAATAATTTATAATTTACAAGATTTTATAATGTCTAGTAGTTATATTTCTACTAATAAAAATAATATAAATAGCATTATAAAATCTACAGATGAATCTTATGCTACAATGAAGGTAGATATTGTAAATACAAATTTAGTATTATTTTATGGAGCTAATAAATTTACTAAATTAGGAGTACAAGCTCCTCCAAGAACAAAAATGAAAATTAATAATAAGTTAATAATTGTTGGATCTAGTGGTATATATGAATTGGATGATTGTGAAATAACCTCTTTATCATTTTTATAGCCAACTAATCAAGACGATTTATACAATATTATAATAGATTTTTTATACGAATGAGAAAGGATAGGTGAAAATATGTCAAGTTTTTATGGTGGCAGATATGGAAAGAGTTTCCAAATAAAAAAAATATTTTCATCTAAAGTTTCTTTAGAAGAAGATTTAAATTTAAACGAAAATTCTACAGTATTTCCTAATGATTTAGTTTTTATTTCATATGGAGACAGAGGGTCTTCTGAATATAGCCAAAATGTATAGAAAGATATAGATAAGTATTAGAAAAATTATAATAATACTATTTGGTAGAAAATTTATGATAGCAGTGATTTAGAAAATATTGAAATAATTACTTCGTCTACGAATAATAATTTACATTATTATTTATTAGCAATTATAACAGGATCAACCCCAACATTATCTGTAAAAGAAACTATTGCTTTAGAAAATGGGGAAGAAGCATATGTCATTATTGATAACTCAAATGCTGATAATCCGCAATTAACATTTGGTCTTCCTAAAGGAAATGCTGCAACTATTGAAATTGGAGAAGTAGATACAGTTGGACAAGGAGAAGAACCTTCTGTTATAAATGTTGGAACACCAACAGACGCAATATTTAATTTTAAATTGCCTCAAGGTAAAGAAGGACCTGTGGGTCCAGTTGGACCGGCACTAAATATAATTCACAGTTTCACAATTTTATCCTCTCAAGGTATCCAAGATAATGTTAATGATATTGGAAATTATATATATAATCAATTAGGAAGTTATCCAAATAATAATGAATTAATTGCTGTGTCCTATGATGATGGGAATGACATAAAAAGTTATTGGTATTATTATATTAATAATACCTGGGGAAGAGCTGTTATCACTGGAAGCGCAGAAAGTCTAATTGAAGATAATTATAGTGAACAAAATGAAACTAATAAAGCATATTCAATTAATTTTATAAATAATTAGCTGTCTTGGGGCAGTTTTTAATATTTGGGAGGTTTAAATTTTATGGATTTTACGGAATTAGTTCAACAAATATTTACAATATGTATTATTCCTTTATTAGGTATATTAACTAAATTTTTAGTCGATTTTATTAAAGTTAAAAGTGAAGAAATATTAGGTAAAGTTGATAATGATTTAGCCGATAAGTATATAAAAATGTTAACAGAAACAATAACTGATTGTGTAATAGCTACAAATCAAACTTATGTTAATAGTTTAAAGGAGCAGGGGAAATTTGATTTAGAAGCTCAAAAAGTGGCTTTTGAAATGACTTGTAATTCTGTTTTAACTATTTTAAGTGATGATGCTAAAGAATATTTAACAAATGTATTTGGAGATTTAGAAGAATATATTAGAAATAAAATCGAAGTATCTGTTAATGAAAATAGATTGGTCATAAAAGAATAATATATTAAAAATGATTTTAATATATTATAAGGATAAGATATCCAATGGAGAAAGGTATACTTATACCTTTCTCCATTTTTTTTTCTTAGAAAGGAGAAAGATAATGGCTTTATTTAAAATATTTAAAGGAAATGTTGAAAATTTACCCTTAGACAAACATGAGGGATATGCTTATTTTACAGTAGATACAAAAGAATTATACATAGATATTGACAATGATACAAGAGTGCAAGTTAATGCAGAGAAACTATCAAGAACAATTGATAACTCTACAGAAACGATAGAAATTGATGATATATTAGAATTATAGGATCATTTAATAAATAAAAATAATCCACATGAGACCACTGCTAAACAAGTTGGAGCGGATCCGACTGGAAGTGCTTAGAGCGCTTTAAGAAGTGCAATGTCATATGTTGATGAAAAAATAGCAGAGATTCCGACTCCTGACGTAAGTGCGCAGATTGAAGAACATAATACTAGTCTAACTGCACATGATAATAGAAATTGGGTTAGCGCAGAAGACGATGAAGAAATTGGTGACATAATACCTATAAATGCAGATACATTAAATGGTAAACCTGGATCTGATTATGCTTTAAAAGAAGATTTAAAAGCTCAAACTATTAGTTTCACATCTTCTGTTGGAGCAACAGGCACAAATGTTCAATAGGCTATTGATGAGCTTTTTACGTCTGCCAGTAATGGTAAAGAATTAATTGCGGATGCTATTACTGGCAAAGGAATATCAACTTCTGCAAATGATACATATGCCACTATGGCAGGAAATATTGAAAAAATTGAAACAGGAATTGATATCAGTGATGCAACTTTAACAGCAGCATCTGAATTAAAACAAGATATTGTTGCTTATTCGAAAACTGGACAAAGAATTGTAGGAAGTCTTGGGCAAGGAACGGTTAATAAACCTAGCATTAGTGTAGATACAGATGGCGTAATCACCGCAAGTACATCTTATACTAGCGGTATTATTGGTCAAGGTGCAGTAAACCATACTTATCAATTATCTACTCGGGCTGGAACAACAATTACACCTGGAACTTCATAGATTCTTGCTGCTAGTAAAGGAGTTTATACTCTTGGAGATATCTATATTGCCGGCGATACAGATTTAAAAGCTAGTAATATTAAAAATGGCGTAAATATTTTTGGAATAACAGGAAATTACACTGGAAATTATGAAAGAGGGTATATAACAAGTATAAGCAGAGTAGATTCAACTACAATTCGATTTTATACTAGTATAACATTAAGAAATAATATAATTGGTGGTTTTGTATTAAATGATTATTCAAATACTGGATATAATTATTATTGTTGTATAAATAAAATAGATTATACACATTATAGTGTATAGGATTAGTTTGGATGGTTTCATCGCTTTCCACTATCAGGCGATATAATAGCTTATTTTATTGGTATAGATTGGGTTACAATTAACAGTAATTATTTTACACTTAATTTTAGTAATCCTAAAGATATATATTTTTCATCTAATATTAAATTAAATAAAATGGACGACAGGGAGGAGACTTAGAATGGTCATAATGGTCGTGTTATCATTACTTATGATTGAATTTTAATATAAGGGGGATTAATTATTTTTATGTCAGCTATAATTAAAACATTAAAATTAAAAGATGAATAGATTTTACCAAAAACTGTGGCTAAAGCAGTTTTTACTGAGGATGGATATTCTGTTGAAGATAAATTAAAAAATATTGGAGGTGGATTTTCTGGATCTTATAATGATTTAACAGATAAACCAGAATTATTTTCTGGATCTTATAATGATTTAACAGATAAACCTGATAGTTCAAAAATTTTTTATAATAATGAAGATAGTCAATTAAATTCAATTAATATCCAAGATGCAATTGACGAAATTATGTTATTAAAAGGAGCAAATAATGGATTTGCCGGTTTGGATTCAACCGGAAAAGTTCCATCCAATCAACTTCCCCCTATGGATTATATACCTACAAACCAGCGGGGAGTTGCTAACGGCGTAGCGGCTTTAGACTCTAACGCAAAAGTACTAAGCTCACAGCTTCCGATATCTACCAGTACTTCTAGCAGCTCTACTACTACAGTGGCTTCCAGTAGCGCTGTAAAAGATGCCTACGACGAAGCTCTAAAAGCTACAACCTACAGCACAAAAACGGGTACAATATCAGTCACAGACGGTAAGGTTGAGTACACTGTTTGTTCTGTTGGGCACATTGTACAGATAACTTTGAAGATAAAAGCTACAACTTCATTTGCGGATAGTTCTTAGGTAATTATGTTTGACATACCTAGTAGTGCATTTCCCAATGGCAGAGCTTACTATGGATGGAGACAGGGTTTAGTGCCTATACCGTCCCCCACATTCAATCAAACTGTGGGCTACATACCAGAAGGGTATCTACATTGGATGACCAGCGGGCTAAATAGTGGTTTGTCTTGCACGTTCAATTGGGGTAATTTTGAGCTGGCTACAAATACGGCTACCGTAACATTTATGCTTATTGGGTAATCACGGATTAAATTCAAACAATTGTGAATTTCTTAAAATGAGGACCATATAATTTATTTCAAAGACTGGTTCTCACTTCTGACGGTGAGTTTCTTGCAATGTAATTTGATAACGAGACCCGTCGGTTGGAAGTCCTCTGAGACTTTCCTTCCAACTGAGAACGGAATTAAATCTTATTAGATATATGAATTTGTTTTTATATACAACAACATTATAAAATAAAAAAAAACCTAAAATAATCTTTAATTAAAGATTATTTTAGGTTTTTTTTATTTTTTATTTAAAAATTTTTTGGACAGCGCTGGAAAATTATATACAAATATTTTCCATACTATAACGTAAGGAGTGGAAAAAAAATTCCATAAGAGAAAAGGAGAGTACACGTGTATAATCAACAATTTTCAAATTATAATAGCTTTTATCCACAAAATCAAACAAGAATGATAAATCAATAGCCACAGCAACAATTTATAGGATTGCGAGGCCGGCCAGTCGCATCCATTGAAGAAGCTCGAGCAAGTATTATTGATTTTGATGGATCAATTTTTTATTTCCCTGATTTAGCAAATAATAAAATTTATACAAAACAAATAAATATGGATGGAACTTCTTCTTTGTATATTTATGAGAAAACGAATCCTTCTTCTGTCTCCACTCCTTCTTATGTCAGTCAAGAAGAATTCAAAAATACAGTAAATATATTATTAGGAGAGATTGAAAAATTAAAAGGAGACAAAAAAGATGATGACAAACCTCAACAATAGCAACCTATTACGACAGTTTTTTAACAATCCTCTATTTAATCAAGCATAGCGCATGGCTCAAGGTAAAACGCCTCAAGAGATAGAACAAATTGCCAAAAATTTATGCGCAGAAAAAGGCTTAAATTATGAAGAAGCTCTATCCGCATTTCAAAATTATATGAAAGGAATTATGTAATTATGGGTATGATGGAAAACGGATACAGCTTAGCTGATGCTGTAGCTTTAACTGGTGGCAATTATAATAATCGCGGTCTTTTTAGTGAAGATTTAATCGGGATTTTATTTTTAATCTTTATTATGGGTGGAGGCCGTTTTGGTAATTTCTTTGGCATGGGAAATGATGTCTCTGCTAATGCTGCATTAACTCGCGCAGAATTAATGGATGGATTTAATTTCAATCAGATCGATAATGGTATTCGTGGATTACAGAGTGGACTATGTGATGGATTCTATACATAGAATACTACAATGCTTCAAGGTTTTAACACGATTGGAAGAGAAATCGATCAAGCTCGTTTCGACTCTTAGGCCTGCTGCTGGAATTTCATGGCAGCCTAATAGAGTAATCTATTAGTAAAAAATTCGGTGAATTGCTGGAAAGCTAAGTTTACAAATTAAAAGGTCATATTTGTAAATATGCCAATCAGCAGCCAAGCTAACGAAAGTCAGTAAAAGTAGTTAGAAGGTTCAACGACTAATGGTTGAGCTATGACAAGCAATAATACCAACATGAGTGCCGAACTCCTTTAAATATTAAAAGGATGAAGATATAGTCTGAACATATAAGAAATTATATGAATTATAGGATAAAGAGCCTATAAGATAACAAATGGTGAGACTAACAGAAACATCGATGCTTTAAGATATGATGGATCAAAAAATACTTGTGATATTATCAATTCTGCAACATTAAATACTCGTGATATAATTGATTCTCAAAACACTGGATTCCAAAGAATCTTAGACTTTATGACTAATGATAAAATTGAATCTTTACGCACTGAATTACAAGCTGCTCAATTAGCTTTACAAAATAATGCTCAAACTCAAACTTTGATTTCTAGTTTACGTCCATGTCCTGTTCCAGCTTATCCTAGCTGCAGTCCTTATGAAGTAACCAGCTGGGTAAGAAGTGGATGCAATAATTGCGGATGCTAATTTTTTAATAAAAGAGTTAGAGTTGCCGCTCTAACTCTTTTATTAAATTTATCAAAGAAAGGATGAACTTTAATGAATATGTGTTGCAAAAGTGTTCTTGATACTTATACATTAACTGATACTGCAGTAGCTGCTAATGGATTATTACCATTAGAATAGAATCAATTATTAATTGGATGTGCTATTACCCATACTCCTGGATCTACTACTATTATTTTAAATGAACCAGGATTATACTTAGTTAATTTTAATGTTGAAGGTTTTGTTACAGGAGAAACTGGCGTTTTAACTGCGCAATTATTTAAAAATGGTGTTGCTGTTCCTGGAGCCACTGCAACAAGTAGTTCAACTTCAGCAACAAACATAGAAACAGTTGGATTTTCTAAAATAATTCAAGTAAAGCCTTCGTGCTGTGTCGTTGATAATACAGCCAATTTAACTTTTGTTAATACTGGAGTAGCATCTACTTATACAACAATAAATGTTAATGTTATTAAATTGTAATGGCAGAAATAGTTAATGCTCCAGTACCTAATGAACAAAAGTAGCCAAAAATAAAATAGGCAGATCCTAAATTAAAAATTATGGAACAAAGATTGGATGGAATTATGTTTCATATTTTTTATAAAGATTTATTTGAATTATTAGATTTAAAAGGTTTAGAAAAATTTCACTTAAAGCAAAAAGAACTTGAAGAACATTCATTAAATTGTTTAAAATCTCATTATATAAAATGTAATCATAAACTACCAATTTTAAATCCTGCTACTATTAATTACCATGATCTATATTCCGATATTAATATGGATAATATGACTAATGAGAAAAAAGCAGAGATTGTAAAATAGTCTTTAGAACATTATTATAAATGGGAAATAGCCGCTTTAAAATTTTTTACCTCAATGAATGAAATTGATGTGGCCAAAGAGGTCATAAAAGAAGTAGAAAAAATAGAAAGTATAATGAATTTAATGAATACTTACGGATATACATATGATAATGTATTATATATGTCAAATTATTTATTATAATAAAAAGAGAAAGGTTATTATTTAACCTTTCTCTTTTTTTTATTTGTCATGAATAGGTAATTCTACAGTTCTTTCATAATATTCTTTAGCCTATCCATTTCCACCTAGTTCACTATATAGTTTAAAAAATTCTGATAATTGTTCATACTATTGACCGGTCATATAACCTTGATCTAAATAAATCTTACATAGCTATATTAATCTAAATCTATAAGATTTTAAAATTGATTCAATATGCTAATTATGTAAAAGTTTTAATTCTCTTAATCCATTAGATAAATCTTCGATAGATACTTCTATGGGTTTTAATTTGGTTGTAATAAGTTTTAATAAAGCTTCTTCATTCTGTTGATCTAATAATTTTTTATAATTTTTCATTTGTTTATAAATATATCGACAAAATGCTAATGATCCTGCTGTTATCAAAGCTAATAATATTTCAGGCCAATAATTTGTGAAAAATAATTCCATAAAAAAACAACCTCCTTTTCACTTTTCATAATTTTTTTTATTTTTTGGTTGTTTTAATCAGACCAATCGAAGTTTTCTAATAATCTACTACCATGATAGCCAATACATATTGCATCAGATTCATCTTGTGTGCATTTTTTATTATATTCTTTTAATACCCAATTTTGAGTAATCTTTTTTTGCGCATCACGATGTTTATCATTGCCTTTTAAAAAATTACAAGATTTTCTCCAAACGCTAGAATAAACTATTTCATATTGAATATTATTTAATTGACATAATAGTATTATAGCTCCCTGTAGCTAAGCCAATTTTTTAAACGTATCTACGCCAATATTACGATTTGTATCATTCTATAATTGGATATCTTCAAAATAAATTTTATCAGGTTTAAAGGTATTTATTTTTTTTTGAATCTCATTAATAATATTTAAAATTCTTTCGCCAAAATTTTCAGATGTTTCTGTCCAATGGCCAAATGAAATTAATTTATTATCATTAAATACTGCCCATCCTGTTGTGCGTGTAGCTTGATCTAAAGCTAAAATAGTTTTACTCATTATTTCTCTCCTATCTAAAAAAAAATTACATCTCTTATTTAAAAAGAGATGTAATTAATTTATTAAATAGGATTACCCAAAAATTTTATTTTCCTGTACTACCCAGGCCACCTGTACGTATTCCTGTAGCATCATCATTTTCTGTAGTTAAATAATGTTTAATAATACCCTATCCAATAGCTTCTCCTTTTTGAATCTTAATAGGAAATGGAGAAAGATTAATTAATTGAAAGAAAATTTCTCCCTCATTATCTGGATTATTATAATAATCAGCATCAATAATTCCTACGCTATTAGCCATAAGAATCCAATATTTCAGAGGAGAAGAACTTCTAACAGAGAGTTCTAAATAAGTATTAGGATCAAGTTTACATTTCATACCAGTAGATACTAAAGTTGGTTTTGCTTTAACTTGTTTTGTTAAAGATGCCATTTCGTCTAAAGTAAAAATTTTTTCATTACTATCATGTAATTTTTTTATAGTTGTCGGAATTACAGTTTTACCTTCTCCATATATTTGTTCAAAATATAATGAATTCATTAATTCAGTATATGGAGGAATAATAACATCTTCAGCGGCAACCATATCATAACCAGCAGAATACTCTGTTTTTCTTTTTGGCATTTGAATATCTATATCTTTAAATCTATTTATTTTCTCAAATCTAGCCATTATTGCACCTCGTAATTAATTGTAATGAATCTATCAGGATCTTTTTCTTCATTGAATAATTTTTTTACTTGAACTAATTGATATTCATCTAAAATCTCACCTTTACTTTTAATCTATTTAGTTTTATAACTAAAGGAAATTAAAGTAAAATGAGGATCATTTTTCAATTCTTCATGCAAAGATTGAACTTCATCAACAGTAGGTACTCTATATGTTTCTACAACACTAACTAAATAATTCATATTAATTTATATCCACCTTTATCTCATTTTCTTTTAAATCTTTTATAATAGGCTCTAAAAAATCTTCTGGGCCAAATAAATGGACTAAAAAGATATTTAATTGTTTACAATAATCAATAATATTGGTTGATAGGTCAGAAATTTTTGATAAAGATAATGTAGCTATGCCATTATCTCTATATAAATTTATCACTTGTAAACTATCAAACATATTAATTTTACAGATAATTTTTTCCATAGTTAATCTCCTATTGGGACGATAATCTAATCACATTTAAATAAATATAAACAATGTATATTATTATCAGATGTTTTTAACCATATTTCTATAGAGTCCGAATCTTCACTAATATCTTTAATATCACTAGAAATATTTAATAAACATTCAATTACATTTTCACCTAAAGTTTTTCTATTAGGAATGTCAATTATTGTACTAAAGATTGTAAAGTATGATAAATCTTTTCCATATAATAAATAAAAACTAGCGGGTGTTTTTATCTAAAAATTATTTATTAAATTTATACTTTCTGCAAAGTCTTTAATCGAATCAAATTGTCCAATAATACTTTTATTTAAATCATATAAATTTATTTCATCATTGTGATTAGAATGTTTATTCTAATCAATTATATTATCATCACCTAATAAAACCCATTCTGAATTATTAAAAACATAAATTGAATTAGTATCCTAGCTTATTACAACTTCGCCCTCTTCAGGTTCTATTGGAATAGATTTTAAAACATTAAGAGAAGGAACCGATCCTCTAAATATAAATTTTTTATTTGTCATATTATTTTTTTACCTCTTATCAATTTCTATATTATTTAAATTTATAGCAAATTGATTATTACTACTTAAATATACTCCTAATTCTTTATCATAATGAGATTCTTGATTAGGTATATATCTTCCAAATTTTACTATAATATTTGAATAGTTTTTTAATATAATAATTTTTGATTTAATTTCTTCTAAATTATATCCTGTATAAATTACGATATCATCATTACTTTTTTTACGAAATAATTCAATAAAATTAATTAAATCTTCAAAAGAATCAAATGGCTCAAGACCTTGCATCACAATAGCTTCTGTAATAGGATTATCAAGATATCTATCAATTAAACTATTGATAGATATCTCAATTGGCGCGATATGTTTCATACTGGCATTTTGACATATTTCAATGCCACATTTAAAAGAACAAAAAGGAAATTCTATCACCATACTTGGTTTTTTATAATTTATAAAATCCTCAAAAATAACACCTTTAATTAGCATAATTACTTCTAACCTTTTTTATCATAATATTTATTAATTAACCTATTCCCATCTACGAAGTTTATATTCTGCTTTTCGCTCTTTAGAATATGTTCTGATTGGAGTATAAAATCCAACAATTCTAGTATATTCTGTTGCTACTGGTCCTCCGCAAACAGGGCACGTGCTTCCATAAAAAGCATGATTATGATCACAGGACTAAATTTTTGTATTAAATGCAAAATAAGTAACGCCTTGATCTGCAATATAATTTACCATTTTCCATGCTTTATCAAAACTATCAAATGGCGCGTCTATATTCGCGTGCAATATACTTCCACCATTGCAATATTTATCAAATTTAGATGCAATTTTAACACGTTCTTGTAAAGTAGTTTTTATTCCTAATGGAATAAATTGATTACCATATAAAGGCAAATCATAAATATCTGCATCAGGGTAGAAAAATTTATCTTTTTTCATTAATTTTGCGGCTGCAGATTCGCCAGGAATCTATTCTGTATTAATTTGATAATCTTTATCTTTTGCAAATTCATCTGCTACAGATCGCATAGTCTAAAAAATTTTCTATCCGAATATATATGCTTCATCTTTATAATAAGTATTATCAAATTCGTCTAATTCAATAAGATTAAATTTTTTCATTGTTTCATATATTCCAATAAATCCAATAGTATTATACAAATGTTCAAAATCTACAATGCCTAAACTGAAATTTTTTAATAATCCTTTATCAACATTTCTTTTTATAATATGACGAACTGCATCTAGAGCCTATAAATCAATTAAAGTTATTTTTTTTAAATTCTCTAAATAATCTTCTTGGGTTTCAGATTCTAAGGCTAATCGAGCTAAATTAATTGTAGATACTTTAACAGAACCCACTTTTAAAGCAGATCCTCCTATACTATTAAAATCAAATACTCTATATTTTCATATAGTTTGGACCATTTCTTATACGTATTATACGCATACCTACATTTCCAGAAACGTATCAATAGCTTCTGTACTCCTCTTGGCGAGGATGGCCTCTACAGACTGAGAGTTAGCTCTTCCTCTAAAATTACGAATTGGATATTTTAATTCTTCAATATGATGATTTTTTCCGCTGTTAATAGCTTTTATAGTTGAAGTACTAAATCCAAAATATAACCCTATCTCTGCACAAGTACAAGTAGAGTTTTTTAATAAATAACAAATTTTTTCAAAAGTTTCATCATCACAATGGTATTTGCTAGTTTTTATAATTGGATAATCAATCCCCTTTTTTCTATGAACTGCTCCTCTATTAATAGAAGTAATTAATTGCTGATTTACATGATATTTATTTTGTATTTCTTTCTATGTATATTTATGCGAAAGTAAATCTTGTATAATATTATCTACTAATTTTTGAGAATAAGTTGAATTATGATGTTCTTCACCATATTTATGTGGGGGCTCCTAACCACCTTCTAAAATATTGTATCCATTTGGAATTAAAGAATTATAATATTTTATATAATATTTTTCTTTTTCATTATAATCTTCAAACCATCCAATTATCTCAAAAGAAAAATTTTCTTCGCCCATTTCTCTTAAAGCATCATGTATAGCGGATTTTCCTTTGTCGGCAGCAACTACTGCCAATCTTTTATGGTCTTTCCATCTTTTCATTGGGTTATTTGACTGACCAATATAACATTTGTTATTTAATTTATTCGTAATTTTATAAATAGCTTTCATGCTAATCCTCCTTCCACGAGATTGGCATATTCATTTCTGAACTTAGCTTTCCTCGTTAGCACGTTTTTACTTCGTACCCCTACCGATTCGTAGGTAAATAGGTAATCGGGCATTTTAAAATTTACCCTAATTCTCTAATATCACTTTTTAATCTACAACAATTACTTAGAGAGTTTACAGAATCATCTATAAATAAATTGCTATCAGACCATTTTAGATTATGATTTATTGCAAATCTTGCAAATTCTTCATCAACAAACTTACCATTTTGTCTTAATAAAGAAATGGAATTAACGGGAAAAGTCATCATATTTCTTGATCTACATTCTGACATAACTTTTAAAAATAATGGCTAAAATTGAGTTACAATTTCCTCTTCAGAATCAATCATATAACTCCCATCTGGAAAAACTGATCCACCAAAAAGAGCTTCAAAATAAGGGTGATCAAATATAGAGGTATTTGTAAAAGCTGATTGAATACCACTTCTTAAAAATGGCTAATTCAAAGCATATATTAATCTCTAAATCTGCTATTCAGCATATGTATTTGGATCTTTCGTATAATAACCTTTTTCAACATCTTTTTTCCAAAAGTAATACATATAAGGTATTAGATTTGGCAGTCCAACTGCTCCACTACTTCTGTTACAAGTCCATGAAACAAATTCTTTTACAAAATCAATAAAAGTTTCTAAATGCTATGCTGGTTCAGGATTAAATCCTTCTCCAATAAAATATAAACCTTTTTCGGCTAAATCTTTTAAATCATAGGCAAAACAATAATGAACAAATGTAGATGTATTTGCATCGTGCATATACAAATGTCCATCCCATTCATTTTTTAACCATTCATTTGCAGCTTTAAAACCATATTTTTTTTGAACTTCATAATAAATTTTATTAAAAGCTAATAGCTTCTAATGGGGTTTTGGCATTTCATTTAATAATGTTACAATATCTTTATGAGCTACATTACTATTTCCATCAATTGAAGCATCTGCAACAGTCTCTTCGTCTACAAAATTATCAATGAAATCTGTATAACTTAATTGACCATCATCAAATCCATTAATTTTCGCAATTTCTGTACCATATGCTGCCTATAATTTATTATATTGAGTAACGAAATTTTTACTTAATCTTATATTAATTTCCATGCTTTAATACCTCATTTATCCAATTATTTGCAGCAACAAATTCCATAATATTATTTTCTACTACTAAAACTGGAACAGTATCAAATCCTTTTTCAACCATTTCATTAATATCTGAAACTATTTCATACTAAATATTAGCTTTATCCAATTTAGTTTTTAAAATTTTACATTTTGGACAACCAGTACTATATAACTTAACCATTTTATTATTTCCTCCTTATTAGCTTTTCATTATTTTTCAATTTCATTCAGGCTTTATTGACTGATTTTGCCCGAATCGATCGCTTCAATTATTTTATTTACACATTTTATTTTGTCTTGAGGTGTATTATTATTCAATTCAATATAATTAAAATCTAAATATGAAAAGTCTTCTTTATCTGTCTTATATCTTCTTAAAATTTCATCAATATCTGGAAATTCTTCTCGGTTAAGCTATCTTATTAATCTTTCTTTATCAGAACATTTTATATAAAAAATTGTTAAATTTATTTTTGATTTATGCAATAACAAATTTTCTATTCCTTCTGGATTAAAAATGCCAATATTAATTTTATTTTTATTTAATGAATCATAACTTGTACCATAAAACCAATCATTAAAACAAGTTGCTTCTAACATTTCATATTTTAAAACTTTTTCAGTAAATTCTGATGGGGTTAAAAAGTAATAATTAACCCCATCTATTTCATTTTCTCTTTTTGGTCTGGTTGTACAACTAATAATTTCATGTAAATCTGATTTCTATTTAATAATCTCTTTCATTATTGTATCTTTGCCTGAACCAGATTTTCCAATTAATGCAATTATATTATACAATTTCTTCTTCTTCCTCTCCCTGATGTCTCTAATTAGTTAAAATTAAATTAGCTCCATTTATATCTACTATTTTATAAAGCTAATGCCCAATAGAAGAAGCATATTTTTTAACTATAAAATCATCTCCTGATCTTATTCCCATAACCATAATCATATTGCCACGATTAAACCAAGATTTTTCAACAATATGCTTAACATTATCTAATCCTTTCTCAGATATTTGTTTATCAAATAAAGAAAAATATTCTTTTCTAAATTTAACAGTTACAACACCTGTTGTAGTCAATAACGTAACTGTACTTTTTGTTTTATCTTTTGCGATACACGTGCCACAAATTTTATTTAATTCAAAAATATTAATTGTCTTTCCATTTTTAGTGAAAGTTCTTTCTACTACTGGATTCTCAGGCAATTGGAAAAAATCTACTATGCCATATTTTTTATTATTAATATTTTTTAATTCATGGTCATGGTAATAAAAACATAAAACTTCCATTTCCCAAGCAGAAAGAGAGCCTTTTGCATATTTATCCCAATCTTCTTTGAATATTTTACTATTTAATTCTTCTAAAAGATATTCTCTATTTTTATTAATCCATTCTCTGAAGATATCCATCCACTATTGATATATTTTATCCCATTCTTTAATTTTTAAAACATAAATAATTTCATTGTTTATGTTTTGAGAACATATAATAATATTATTATATTCTAATTCATTTAAAAAATCAATAGCTCTAGTGTCTAATAGGTAATAATCAATATTATATTTACAAATAGCTTTTAAGTATCTATTAAATTCGTAAACTCTTCTGGCATTTATATATTTTTCTGAGTCTATTGGTAATAAATTATATTTAATTAAATTACTCATGTTTTGTAAAGTAATACGTTTCTTTTTATCACAAGTTTCCCATAAATACCATGCCATAACAAATTTTCTATCTTCCATTTCATCAAAAGCTCCACCCTTGATTAAAGATATCATAGCCTATTTACTTGGATTAATTTTCATTAAAAAATCTTTAGGAGAAATATAAGGTCTCTTTTCAATGATTAATTGTATTAAATCATCACCAATATTTAATAGACCCTTTAATCCAAAAAGAATTTGATTATTTTTTATATCAGGAGCAAACCCAAATTCAGAAGTATTTATATTTACAAGACTTAATTTTATTCCGGCGGCTTTAATATCACCAATAGCCTTAGCAATTTTACCATAATCGGTACTTGCTCCAGATTCTTGATCTGTGGCTCCACTATTTACAATTAAACAAGCAGTATTCCAATAAATTGGATTAAATGCAATAGCTAAATAAATAGTTTGAATACCAACAAAGCTATAAGGTAAAGAATGGTTTAAACTAAATGCATATCCTAATTGAGGGGCTACAGCAACTTCCCATAAATAATCAGCAATAGTAGAATTATTAACTTTTTCATAAACTTGCTTTTTTAAATCTGGGATTTTATCCATTTGTTTTTTTGCAACGATTTTTCTCGCGGCGTTTGCTTCACCAAGAGTAAAATGAGCTACTTCCATAAGAATTTCCATCATTTGTTCTTGAATAGGACAACATCCATAATATTTATCACAATGTTTGTGCATAAGTTTAATCATATTTTCTGGCAAATGATGTTCTCGCATTTCTTTATCAAAAATCTCAATGCCAATTTTTTGAATTCGATAATATCTATCTTGTTGGCTTTCTTTGCCTTTTTCACTCATTAATCTCATCATAGCATTTGCCGCAGTCATTTCTAAAGGATCTTTTGGTTTTAATTTTTTTGCAATTGCTAAACCAACACCGCTATTAAACTAGAATACATCTAAAATGTCGCCTGTTGCTAAATGAGACCAAATTAAAGGATTTTTTGTATTTATTACTTCTGGATGTAAATATTTATTATAAATATTTCTTAATGAATCTTTTTCAATAACTTTATCTTTCATTAATAAATTTAAACATATAATTTCTTTATCTGAAACTTCAGTTACAAGGAAATCATATTTTGTATCTCCTGCCGCTTCTGCCTTATGCAAATCATAACAAGTAATTAGATCACCACTTGGAGTCCGCATAAAAGCTGCTGTCTCGAAAGGATCAGAACCATATAAAATAACACCTGAAGCATGGGAAGAGCGTTTATTAACTAATCCTTCAATTGAAATAATAATATCTAGAAGGCCAGGATATTTTTCAACTTCTTTAATAAAAGCTATTATAGGTTTTCTATCTTTTTCTGGATTACCATAAATTACATCATGGATTGGCCATAGAAATCCTCGTTCAGAAGGAATTAAAGAAGACATATATTGAGCTTCATCAACATCTATTCCATCTGGATAATCATCACTTCTATACCCTCTACATGAGGTTAATACAGCAGATTTAGTTCCTTCAGTACCAAAGGTAGCAACTTGTACTAATCCTAATTCTCCTCGCTCTTTGCGAATTTCCTCAAAAATTTTAGGTCTTTTAGAGGGAGCAAGATCAATATCAATATCCTTTAATGGACTATATTTTTCATATTATCTTACTGAGAGCATTTTACTTCAGATAATACTAGAACATCTTTCAAACGGTGCTTATCTCCGTCTTACATAATAGTCTCTACACATTTAATCTTTATTTATCTATTTCCAATAATAACCTTTATATAAAATACCTTCTTTTATTGCTTTATTTAACTATGTATGTCCTTTCAATCCTAAAAACTATAAAACAGCAGTTTTTGCATTGAAAACTTGAATTAAATTGAGATGTTCATCATACATTTCAATTTTTTTACCATTGATAGCATTATTACCAGATTTACCATACATACCATTTTTTTCTCCAGCAGTTTTTCCTTTACTATTAATAGACATTTTTTCTTTTGATTCTTGAGTATGTTTTTTACCATACATTCCATTATTTTTTCCAGAAGTTAATTTACTCATTTTTTCTTTGAATTCTGAAGTCTGATAAATATTATTATTTCGTTCAAATTCAGCCCAATAAGATAAAAACTATTTAGTCTATTCAGAATGATATTTACCATACATTCCATTATTTTTGCCTTTATTAACTTCTTTTAATTTTTCTTTTAATGCCTATTTCTATTCTTTAGTATAGCCAGCTGTAGTATTACCACCTGAGCCACCTTCATGAATATTATAAAATAAAGGATTTTTAGTTGCGTTATATAAAGCGATAAAATATTTTTCCTATTCATTATTTTGTTCATCATTATCAGAAATAGCTAAAATAGACTTAGTAAAGTTTTCTTTTCCATATTTAGAAATGGCTCTTTTTAAAATTGTTCCACTTCCTAAATAAGAATCATCTAATTCCCCATAATGTTTTCCAATATATTTCATACCAGTAATATTATTAGTTGTCATATAAATATAATGTTGTTTCATTCTAACAACTCCTTTCACATTTATATAACTTTTAGAATTAGACATAGACTCGACTTTGTCCAAGATTTTTAGCACGGTATTCTCAATCTATCCTTATTTCAGGACATAGAATCTCTTAGTCAGTTGATTCGTATTTATTATATAAATCTTATTTCACTGATACCGTTAGCCGTATTTAAAATACGACACCCATTAAGCAATGGTTAATGTTCTTTTTTTACAACTGCCCAATATTAATATAGTTCAGGCAGTTCGGCTCTCTCTTTATTTAAAAATCTCCAATAAGGTAAATTCCACCTAATAGGATCAAGTTGAGTAATACCAAGAAGATAATTGCTAAGAAATCCTGTGGCAGATCCTCTCCCTGGGCCAACAATCGAGCCACATTCCCAAAATAAATCAATATAGTGCTTAAAAGTATTAAAATAAGCAAATAGACAATCATTTAGTTGATCTCCAATATATTTAATAATATCAGCTTCAATTTCTAATCTTTCCAAATATTTATTATTATATAAATTTTTTGCTTGCATAGAAATTATACATTCATTAATCCAATATCTTTCTTGGATCTCATCACTATTGATTAAATTGCAAATTGTTGGATATTTATTAAACCAGTCAAATGGAATAAAAGAGTCTTTTTTATAATCAGCAACTTTAACTTTTGGGATAATCTATTTTCGAGAAAGATCATAAAATTTTATTTTATTTTTTAATTCAATGGTATTTGAAAATATTTCAGAAATAAAATCATTAGAAAAACATAAAGATAATAAATCTACTACTTCATTACTATCCATTAATCTTGCAAATTCATAAAATGAATCTACTTCTCGTTCTCCGCCTTTGGAATTTAAATAAGCCTTATGAATTGCTCTTTCATTTTTAGTTAAATAATGAGCATCAGTTCCAATAACCATTTTTATATTAAATGCCTTAGAAATAGCGCTTAATTTTTTATTAACTAATATTTGGTCTATATCGGTTGAAGGAGCACATTCAATGTAAAAATCATCACCAAATAAATTTATACAATAATTTAAAAAATTAACAATATTATTATAAAAAATCTACATAGAATCTTTATCATCAATTTTTTCGGCTTGCGCAAATTTTAATGCATTAGAAGATAATTCTCCGCCAATACAAGCTGTAGTTGCAATAACATGACCTTTATATTTAGAGATAATACTTGTTAATTCTGATTTTAAAGTAGGAACTCTTTCCATACCTTTATCCGTATAAGAATTATACCAAGCAGTTGAACTCAATTCTCTTAATGCTTTATGTCCAATATTATCTTTAGCTATTAAAATAAAATGATAATATTTCTAACCTTTTTGTCTATTATCAACTAAATAAATTTCATTTCCTAAAGCAATTGTAAAATCTGGATTAGTCTTTTGAAGCTCTTTAGCATACTAATTTACTTCCATGTGAGAAGATAAACATTCATGGTCAGTTATTGCAATACCAGATAAACCTAATTCTATGGCTTTATTAATTAAATCTTTTGGTCGATTGATACAGTCAAAGTAAGCGGATATTTGAATACATCGTATGTGAATGACAATTAAAATACGATCTCATAATCCTGCCCTCCCTTCAAAATACTCTCAATATAAAAATCTGAATGCGTATTTGTTTCTTTTTTAAAATTATTCCATTCTTCCATGGTCATATCTCTTTTTGATAAATTTTCAAATGTTGTTAAAAATTGGAAATTATCAAGAGTATTCGTGCCTCCCTTTGAGGAAGGAATTATATGGTCTAAACTGGGTTTAGCCCAGTCATAAAAAGTTATTTTATTATTTTGATTATCTTTCCAAAAAGAATATAAACAATTAAATTGATTATCTTCCCAAAAATGATTAATAATTTTTTCATATTCTTTTGGATTATTTTTATAATATTGAGCATCATTGCCAGATGTTCTAATTAAGGCCTTATGGATTAAAAGAAATTTTTCAAAATCTTCCTTATATTTATCTAAAAATTCATCAGATACATCAATATAAGAAGTTGCTTGAAATGCTTTTTTCTTTCTATCACAGCCACAACTGGTCTATGTATAATTCCCATTACCAGTTAAATATGAAGTTGGAACTTTAACAAAATTACCACATTCACATTGGCATAACCAATAATTACCATGGTTTTGAGTTGGACGCTCATTAACTGGAACTAATGACAATACTTTTAATTTACCAACAATTGTATTCTCTAGATTATATTTTTTAGCCATATAAACATCTCCTTTACCTTTCTATTTTATTTAAAAGTCTAAAAAGATGTTTTAAAGAAGATTGACAGACTGAAATAAGGTCTGTGGACCCTGGAATTAACTCTCATTCAATTATTCCTTTCATTATTTTATATTACTATATTTTTTATATAAAGTCAATCATTTTTATTTTTCTATGATAACAACTTTTTCTCTTGCTCTTGTTATTGCTGTATATAACCATTGTTTATGTTCTATCTTATCAAATGGAAAAGATTCTTCTATAATAAGAATTTTATCCCATTCACTACCTTGAGCCTTATGTGCTGTAATAGCATAAGCATAATCAAAATAAAAAGGAGGATCAGGATATCTTTTATCTTTTTTTAATAAATATTCTTGTTTAGAAGTTAAAGAAGGGGTTCCTTTTAAAATACCTGTATAATCAATAGGGATATCTTCAAAATAATCGTTATCATCAATTTCAACATTTGTCATCATATAATCTATAGAACTATTGGAGATATAAGATGGTAAATTTACCGTATTTACATAAAATTGTTTTATTTCTCCAATAGTTCCATTTGTCAATGGACATATTTTACATTTTGAAAATTCATTCCAATGATTATGTAAACTAATAATTTTATCTCCCATTTCAGGATAAATACTTTTTCCTTGCTATTTACGAATAAAATTATTTATTTGCAACTTTTTTTTATTTGTAGCACAAAGAATTTGATCAGCCCAATAATACATACCATCTATTAATTCATTCGGTTTAAAAATTTGAATTTGTTCTTTTGTTCCATTATAAGATTTAAGTGATTTTCCCTCTCTTATCCACATTGACAATCTAATAATTTCACTATCTTGAGCCTATCTTACTATTTCATCTAAAAAGATATGTGGATGATCTAAAACTCCATTGAACTATTCAGGATCTACAGGTGGCAACTATTCTGGATCTCCGATAGCTAAAACATAGATTTTATATTTTAATAGTAGATCCCACATATTTTTTGGTAACATTGAAATTTCATCAATTACTATAATCTTATAATCTATTTCAGTTTTATCCTTTGGTATATAACGGTAAGATCCGTCAGATAACTAAATAGTTTTATATAATAATTTATGAGTAGTGCAAGCATTTTGACAACCTTTCTATTGAAGTACAGTAGCAGCTTTTCCCGTAAAAGCCGCATAGCACACATCTTCACTATCAAAATTTAATGCAGAGATTATAAATTTAACTAATGTACTTTTTCCAGTGCCTGCATAACCAGAAATAACTGTATAGGGTTCATTATTTTTATATCTAGTTGTAGCTATTTTTAATCCCTACTCTTGCTTTTTTGTTAATATCAATTTTTTAATCTCCCTTTATATACTATCACTTTATAATATTATATCATTTTTTTTAATTAAAATCAAATTATATTTAAAAAATATGTAAATATATCTAATTTCCTATTCCGCCAAAACTTTCTAAATCATATTTTTGTTTTGAGTTTTCGACTATTGCGCTAGTAAGCGGCCGGAGATCATCCCGAAAATTTATTTTAGACAATTCTTTATCATAATTAGTAACTATTTTATCATATGACTATATTATATTATTTATATCCATAATAATCTCCTATTAAAAATAAAAATGGCTGTAATTACAGCCATTTTTATTTTTGAGCAAAATATTCATATGCAATTTCTGCATTTTCCTATCTTATGTAATATGATAGAGAGCTACATCTTTCATAACATTTAGCAAAAGCCAATGCTACCTCTCGTTCATCTGTCATTTGTAGAAAATCATTAAAATCAAAATCTGTTTTATAGCAAAAGCCAAAAGTATCAATTTCATATTCTATAGTATCATTTAAAAACAGACATTGATCTTCTAAACTAGCTCCCCAGACTTTTTCTTTATAACCTTCATTCCATTGACAAATACCATAATATCCATTTCCAGAAATATATGGTTGAATTTCTAAAGTTTGTCCTCCTACTTCAGCCATTATATTACCCATAATACCGGCGCATACATAATCATTATAACCAAAATCTTTTAAATAAGACCATATTTCAGTTGCAACAGGATATTTATTCATTTTTTCCTCATATAATATTTCTTCATAAATATCTGAATATTGATTATATAATTCTTCGGCATTTTGCCATTCTTTTATTGCTAATTTTATAATTGGATGATCTTCTAAATAACCACATTGTCTTGCAGCTTCAGCCATTTGATGAGAAAATTCTTTTCTTTCTTCGCATTCTTTCATTAATCTTTGTAATTCATTTTTATCACTTGTATTAATAAATGATAATAAATTATCTTCCAATTCAAAATTTTCAATAGTATTATCAATTTTAGTTTCAATAAAAATTGGTTCAGAAGGGATGTAAACTTCTGAAGTTGTAGTAGTTTCACTGTTTATCGCGGCTACTGTTAAAGTAAAAAATACAGTAATTAAAATTGTCAAAACCACAATAAATATATAATTTTTTTTCATAATAACTTTTTTTCCTCCTAATTTTTTTAGAATTAGGGTCTTTTGTGTTATTAGAAATAGTATTGTGCCCTTTCTATAACTTCATAATCTTCAATCATAATCTATGGACTAATTATACCATTCCAAATATTTTTTTCACATTTTCCTATAACATTAATTTTTACACAGCCTAAATTAGAATATAAACTTTGATATTCCTCTTCAGAAGACCCAAATTTAATTAAACTTATACCATTTGGTAAAGTTATTTTTAAAGTTGGATGTTTATCTTTAGCCATTAAAGTTAAACTTCCACTTGGAACGTTTATACCTTCAATCATTATCAAAGGTTCTTCTATACCTTGGCCCCATATATGTTTTAAATCTGCAATTTCTAAGATATCAGTTTTATTTATTGTATTTACGTTATATAAAAAATCTACATTGTAATATGGATTAAAATTTACATCTTTTAATTTATTATTTGAATACTCAATAAATTTATTCAGATTTTTTTCTAAAATTCCTACGCCCAGGGCATTTTGATGTCCTTCTGCATATAGAATTAAATTACTATCATTTAAAAAATCTTTAAAATTTTTAAATTTTGATTTTTCATACCCGCGTCCAGATCCTTCAAAAATGACTTGGTTATCTTTTTCCTATTTATTATTTTTCTATAACCAACGTTCCCAGTCATTTGAAGGCTCTTTTTTAGTATAAATTGTTTTATTTAAAATTAAAACTGGTCTCTAATATTTTGCCATCAACTAATTTGCAATTAATCCTGTTAAATTTTTATTAATTGTATCATTTTCATCAAAAACAATTATTAAAATTTTATTATCTAATAATTTTTCATTAACTATTTTTTCTTCAGTTTTCAAGAGAATATTATCTCTAATTTTCTTCTATAAATTTTTTAAATTAGTACAATTTCTACATGATTGTTCTACCTTGGTTTCTTTCTATCCTTTACATCCCCTTTTAGTAGATTCAATCTCCTAAAAGCCTTTTTCATTGAGCATAGATTCAAATAGAATTCTTTTTTCTCTTTGAGATCCAACTCGAATCGTAGCATTTACATATGGGGCTATATAAAAAGCTACTCCCAAGGGAGATAATTCATTTTTTAATACATATGACTATTTTTCTATCATTGCTTTAAAAAATGGGTTTTGAATATTGGATAATCCTTTTTCAACTAAATGTTTAGTTTCAAAATTTCTTAAATCCATCATATCGCCAATTAATCCTAAAGCAACTAAATCTAAAAAATCATCTGCATAATTAATATTTAATAAATTATCAATTATTTGGCAAAATTTATAGACCATGCCGACTCCAGATAAAGTTTTATTTGGATAATCACATAACTAATTATTAATTATACAAGCATATTTAGACTCATAATCAGCTTCATGGTGATCAATAACTAAGATATCTATATTTTTTTCTTGTTTTAGATATTCGTGAACATCATAGTCATTTGAGCTTGAATCTGGAGCAATAACTAATTTAGTACCTTCTGGAATAATAGTTGGATTAATGCCATGCTATTTCCCCTCGTGAAAATCATATATTAAATTATTTTCTACTATTGTAGGAAATAATTTGTATAAATAATTAATTAAAAAAGCTGCTGAAGTAAATCCATCACAATCACTATCTACTTGAATAAAAATCTTATTCTATTGTGATATATGATAAATTAATAATTTAATACCATCATAAATATTTTTTATTAATGATGGATCAATAATATCATCATTTGTAGTATTTAAATAATGCTGAATGTCTTCCTCTTTTATTCCTCTATTAATTAAAACCTATTCTAAAATTGTTAATTTTTTATTCTAATTAAATAATTTATAATCCAATGAACAAGCCCCTTTCTTAAAGACATCTTTATATTTAAAAATTATTTTAAATAATTTAATTAAAATTACCCAAAATAATTAAAGGCTTGAAATGGATTAGCAGCTATAGTGCAGGGTCTAATAATAGTTTCAATAAATAAGTTAGAAATACTATTCTAAATATAAGATATATTACATTTTTTACCCCTTGCATTTTCAGTGCATTTTATAGCTTCCCATCTATCTCCATTAGAGAAAATAATAGAATAATTATTAGAAGAATGCTATTCTAAAGAAATATTTATATTTGAATTTAAATATTTTATTTTAATTTCTTCTAGTTTATTTTCAGCATCAAAAAAATTATTCCCCCAAACGATTCCTATCATAAAATAATCCTTTCTTGAAAAAGTTGTAAAAATTTATCTTTTCCTTCGTCAGTTGGACTTGCTTTATAAGATAAAATCATATTTTTATCAAAAAGGAAAGAAATTAACACATAATTTTTATATTTATTTCTTATCTTTAATAAATTATCTTTTAAATGTAAGAATTCTTTATCTCCAATAGTTTGAAACTATCTATCAAACCCAATAATGATTTCTTCTACTCCTAATGAAATTAATAATTCTATCTAATATTGTGAAAGATTGCTGCCACAACAAGCAACGGATATATCATTCTATAAACCAAAAAAACTTTTATATTGTAATGTTGATTTTTCACCTTCAAATATAATAGCTTTTTTTATTTTTTTTATATTTTCTTTGCTAAAATTTAAATTATATAAATTCATACTTAAAGGATGAGCATATAATATTCCATTAATTTTAATTGGTCTATATTTACCATATATTAATTCTTCATCTTTTATTAAAGTTCGACCTCTTAATCCAATAAAACGATTATTTATATCAAAATGAGGAATCGTTATTTGGGCTCCTCCTGGATAATATCCAATTTTAGATAAATCAATTGCTTCTTGACTAATTCCTTCATTTAACCATGGATAAATTTTAACTGAATAATTAAAATAATTTAATATTTTTTTATCATATTCTTTTAAAATTATATTTTTATTACTCTAATTTTGCTAAGATAATTTAGAATAATTATCTAATATTCTCCAATCTTCTTGATTATATTCTAAAATAAAATCATCATTATTAAATTCTGTTGATAAATTAAATTTCTTTATAATAAAATAAATTGCATTATTTAAATTAATCTATTTATTAAATTGTACTTTATAAACTTTTATTATCAATTCAAAAATATCAAAAGATTCATTACAGCCAGTATAACACTGAAATAAATGACTATTTTCATAATAATATAATTTTCTACTTCCATAACCAGGAAGATTATGACAAATGGTTGTGGAAATTAATCCGAATTTAGTCTATTCTGGCTCTCCACCAAAATCATTTATTAAAGTATAAATATCTTGTAATAATAAAGATTCTTTTATTTTATTTTTATCAAAATAAGACATATTATTCTATAATAACTTTTACACAAATACCTTTTAATCCAAATTCTTCATTAACAATTTGGCATAAAAATTCATTTGAAGATTTTTTAGAATTATTTTTCTTTAAATAATTTTTTGCCATAAGATATGGCATTTTATATTCGATAGTATTCATTATATTTTTAACTCCTTTTTTTAATCTTCACATTCAAAAGCAGATTCTTCTTCTACATTTATTCGTATATCATCAATACTAATCATTTCATAGTCGTAAGTAGTACAAAATAATGGTTGTATTCTACAACATCCTAAATTAGCTCTACACCATAAAATTACACCTTTATATTTACCACGACGATTTTTATAAATAGAAATTTTTATAACAGGTTTATCAAAAGCATTCTTCTAAAAAATTGGATCTAATGCTATTAAATCTTCATCTTTGACATTCAATAAAATTGATCCATAATCAATTTTATCTGCTATGGCTTTTGCGCCTCTAAGTAAATTTTGATCTGGAGTTTTACTATCCTAATAATCACCATTTAACTGAGTGGCAGACATAATAAAAATACCGTACTAATTACATAAATCTTTCAACTTTGTAGACATCATAAATAAAATATTATCTTCTCTTAATTTAACTCCACCAGATCTTCTAGTAATTTCTTCAAGAATTTTTAAACTTGTATGAATATAATCATGGCACGTTATTCTTATATTTCTATAAGCGCTGACTAGCTCTTACTGTCAAGAATGACAGGAAACCGTTTCGGCATTTAAAGGACTTCGTTTCCTAAAATCCTGCTACGTATCAATAGTAGCCCTACTCCCCCGCCCATAAGGCCTAGGGGATAGTCGATACAGATTCTTTAAACATCTTTCCAAGTCCTGCATTTAATTATATCAGCCACAGTTCCTTTTGAAATCCCATACTTTTCTGCTAATTTATCATAAGAAAGATTTGTTTGTTCTCTATCTTTTCTTATTTTTTTTACTATTTCGGCAGTTAATTTAGTATGTCTTCCAATTTGAAATACTTCTGGCATAATTAAGCTATATCTTTTTCCAGTCCAAATATTTAAAAAAGAATTGTAATGTAGTCTATTTTTATATTTCTTATTATATATTTCAGTTGGACTTTTTTTATTCTAATAAGCTTTACGCAGTTCAATAACTTCTTCTTCTGTTAATTTTGCTTGACCCCAAATTTCTTTTTTCCTATGTTCTAATGTTTTAAGTTTGGCACAATTTTTGCCTCCGTCTTCAACATTATATCCATTTGGAGTTTTACAGTTAAATTTTTGAATATAATAAATTTCTAATTCATTTAAAACATCAATACTATCAACATCTTTTGCTAATATTTCATATTGAAAATTTTCAAATCCATATTTTCTAAATGCTCGATGCAATAATGAATCATATTCTTTATCTTTGGGATTTTGATAACTGCTTTTATGAGCGTTATATCTTAATTGTGGATTAATGGTTTGACCTATATATTTTTTACCATTAATCTTATTTGTATAACAATAGATAATTCCCACTTTATCACTTCCTTCATTTTCATATGAAAGAAGTCAGAAGTTATTTGACTAGTTTCGTCCAAAGTTTTCCACGGGATTCCCATGCCTTACAGTTTAGGGTCCCCCGTTAGCCAGCCGTTTCTAATAATTGACTGACCCCCAACGATAATTGGGAAAAGTTTTTCATTGTCCCGACACCCTTTTAATTAGGGTCGAACACATACTTTATATCATGTTCTCTAATATTCTTTTTAATTTTATTTTCGACATCTTTTAAAGAAAAATCTGGCAATTCTTCTACATACAAAGGAGATTCAGATAAAATTTTTGCAGCTTCTTTAACTCTTTGTTCTTCACCAGACAGATATTCTCCATTTAAGATATGATCTTCATCTACATTAGATAAAAAAGCCAACATCATAGTTTGAATTTCTTCTAACTCTTGTTCTGTTGTTATAAATAATGTAGGTTCTTTAAATCCTGTATTAATCCATCCAAAATTATTATCATATATTTTATCACAGGCTATATAACAAGCGTCAGCAATCATAGATCTAGTTTTACCAACACCAGTTGCAGCAGAACGTAAATAGAATTTTTTTAATCTAGCGCCTCTAGTAATAGTATTAATAAGTGGCCCATATAATGGAACTCCTACTTCTGGACATTCTTTAAATTTTTCAATTAAATCTAAAATGCCTTCTCCGGCCTAAGACGCTTCTCCAAAATCATCATCGACATATTTAAGTCTTATATTTTCAATTTTTAAATCAATATAATTTGCAATCTATTCTAAACTATGATTATCCAACCAATCTTCTTGATTTTGTTTTTTTTTCGTATCTAAAATATTATCACAATCATAAATATCTGTTATATCAATTCCACAAGAATCATAAGCTCTTAATAATGTAAATTTTTTTAGTCTATTATAATAATAATCAAAAGCTGATGACATACTATTTTGAGAAACCTTTAATAACCATTCTTCGCCTTTCTAGGATTTAAAAATTGCTGCGCTTTTTGGCCGGCTATCTAAAAAATCTAAAATACTTTTTATATTAATCTACTAAGCACCTAATTCATGTAATTTATAAATTGATCCGAATGTTATTTTATGAAATTCATCTGGAAAATCATCTTCTGTTATTACATATTTATCAGTATAATCTAATAAAGTAGGATTATTAAAAATACATCCAATTACCTAGATAATTGCGGAAACATCAACAATTTTAGTCAAATTATCCCTCCTAATCTAAGAAAGAAAAAAATACTCGTTTTTTTATATTTCTTTCAGGCCTTTTGATAGTAATTTCTTTTATTACTGGCTAATAACTTTGTACATCTTTATTTAAGTTTTTTTGCTATGCTTCCCACAATGAATAATAATATCTATAAGCATTTTGATATACATAAGGGACAATTCCTATTCCACCATTGCTTTTATCAATAGAGCCACCTTTAACTTCATAATGATAAATTAGAGCTTTATGTATTCCAGAATATGAAAAATTATATTTTTCTACATATTGTTTAATCTGTTTCTAAATTCTAGTATCAACAGTCTATGTATTAAATAATTTTTTTATATAATTTTCTAAATTAATTTTATCATTATTAATTTTTTCTTCATCCTATTGATGTTTTTCTCCACATGAAGTATGCGCATATCTACGAGAATTTATTTGTATAAAAGGCTCTTTATCTCTATCAAAAGTTTTTCCACAATAATAACATTTTACTTTATGTGCCATAAAAACTCCTTTCTCTTAAATATGGATCAAGCTGAATTAAGCTTGATCCATATCATAAAAAGATTTTTATGTTTATTTCAATAATTCTGATTTTATTTCTTCTAAAATTAAATAAATAAAACCAGCTTGATCAGGAGTTGTTTCAGTTACTTTTTTACCTTTGCCCAAATATTTTTCTACAATAGTAGTAATTTTTGAAGCATTATTTGTATTTGTATTCATCAATTTGCCTACAACATCTTGGAATTCAGACATTAAACTATCATAATCATATGTAACTTCTTCTACTGCCTGCATTTTTTCATTTGTTACATATTTATTATCATGCTCTTTAGCTTCAATATCAATTGCTTTAAAGATTTCTTGAGTTAATGCTTGATAATTCATAGGAATAACATCTGAGACATATTTAAAACGAGATCCACACTCAATAAAACCAGTTTTATCTCTTAATACAAGGACTGAAGGCTACCCGGCGCCACTTTGTTTAGCATAACCATAAATATCTGCCATACCAGCTATAACTTCTCTCGTGGAATTAGATAATGATGGTCTTATATTTGTTATATTTCCATTATTATCCTTTGCCTCTTTATCATGTCCAATAAAGAATACTGCATAACCCATTTGAGTAAGACCTCTAAAGATATCATTAAATTCATCTTTAAATTTACTCCAGCCTTTTCCGTATCCAAGATCACCTAAATCTTCAATTTCATTCTATTGACAAATATATTTTTTACACATATCAGCAGCCACATCAATAGTATCAACAACAACTGCTTTATAGAATGCTCGAACTTCTGGTTTCTTTAATTCTCTATAAATCTATTTCATTTCAATCCAAGATGTAACAGGCTATGGTAATACTCCTGGAAGAGCATTATAGCCTTGTTCAAAAGCTAGCAATAATGCTCCATCCATTTGAGTTGCTAAAGTTGTTTTACCAGTCTTATAAGCACCATAAATAAAAGTAATATATCCACTTAGATCTCTTGAAACTTTATGTGGCTCAATAGCTAATAAATTTATCGCCATATTTATTTTACTCCTTTTTTATTTTTTAATTAAAAATCAAATCCGCCAGAAGGGATAATTACATTTTCTGTAGTAGAAGGAGATTGACCTTTAGAATTTTTATATTCCTCATAACGTTGTTTTACTGTTGCCAAATAAGTTTCACGATCTGACATAGCTTTTTCTAATTCTTTTACGGTTATTGTACTCTGATCATCCCAGACATAAGGCTTTGAAAGAGCTCCTGTAATAACCCAATCTCTTCTAGTACTACGGCTTTCTTTTACTAAAGCCTCACCAAAAGCGCTTTCTTCTGTAGTTATAGAAACAATAGTTTCAGAAATCTAACGTCCCCAAACTTTTGTAAATACTGGTTCCATAGAACTAGCTCCCAATCCCTCAAAATAATCCATGGCTTTTGAATTCACTGCTGTAAATTCAATAGGAAGAAGAGCCTTTTTAAAATCAAAAATTGCACCTTTTACAACAAGTTTTTCAGGTAAATTCTTTTCTTCATTAGCGTCAATTCTGATACAATTAGTAATAATCATATCGCATTCAAAAGTATCGCGCTTTTTTTCATCTTCTATTAAAGCATTATTATCACAAAGATGAATAAATCCGCCCTCATTTCTTTTAGCACTAACTAATTCAGTTTTTCCATTTCTCTCAGTATAAAAATCATTTAATCCAATTGCAGAATCTACACGCAATCTAGGAGCTTTGTCTCCATTCTCCATATAAGTTGTATAAATTCCATCAATAATATTTTTTAGAAGTGTAAAAGTTGAATTTACTGATCCTTTAGATGTTGTCGCAGTAACATAAGTATAATGAATAGGAACAATATTTGTAATCGCATTATCTGTTGCTAAACTTATAGTTCCAGTAATGAAAGGTGTACCAGGATTTTTTGAATTAGGACCAGATGTACGTAATTCTAAATCATGCTCATATAAAATTCCTTCAATATGTGTTTTATTGTTTAATACTGTTTTCATTATTTTTCTCCTTATCTTTTAATCAATAATTATATTTTTACCTTTATTTGTTAATATATAAATTACAGGATCTTTCCCTATTTTTTCAACAAATCCATCATTTGCTAATTTTCTCAATGATCCAGATACAGTTCTTGAAGAAATGGATAATCCTTCAGCGATATCTTTTGCTTTCCAAGATTCAATAGTATTATTATTTTTTAAATAATTTAAAATCAATTTTCCATTATCAGTAAATAAAGGTTTTTCTTTTTCTTCTATATTCTTTAAAATAGACCAAAAATTAAGAATATCTTCCCAGTCTTCACCATACTATTCTATCCAAATATCAGGCCTATCAAAGATTTCTTGCTAAATCATATTAATAAATTTTTCTTTGTTAGACATCTAAAAGACTCACTTTCATTTTTCTTATATTTATATTATATCATTTTTATTTAAGAAAATCAATTAATGTCTACTATAAGTCTTAAATTGATATGGTATTTTATTATATATTTTTATATCACTTTGATAAATACATTTCCATTCATTTAATTTATCAATGTTAGGGAAAAAAGTATCTATATTTGTATGACATATATCTAAATAAGTTAAATATATTATATCGCAATAAGGTAGAAATTGCTGATAAATACTTTCTCCCCCAATTATAAAAGCCTCTTGAATTTGTCCAGATTCAATTCTTAATTTACACTCTTCATAAGTCATAAACATTGTACCTTCAGCACAACCTGAATATTTATTTGAAATTACAATATTAAGTCTATCTGGTAATGGCTTTTTAGGTAAAGAATCATATGTTTTTCTTCCCATAATAACTATACTATATGAAGTTTTATTTTTAAAAAACTTTATATCTTCTGGAATATGCTCCAATAACTATCCCTAATAGCCAATACCAAAATTTTTATCAACTGCTACTATTGCGGCAATCATCTTAAATACCCAATTCCAATTTTAATTGAGGTTTAATAGGAGTGTAATCTACTATTGAGAAATCATCTATGGTAAAATCATAAAAATTTGTTTTGCCTGGATTTAAAATCAACTACGGTTTTTGCTGTAAAGTATCTTCTTGATATCTATGTAAAATTTCTTTTGCCGCATCATAATGACGATCATAAATTTGTTCATTAGCCACTAAATGACTAAAAACACCAGGCTTATATCCAGTATGACGAGCAATCATCATTAATAAAGCCGCATATTGAATTTCATTGATTCCTCCTGGACCTGATGCAGTAAGCATATCGCCACTACGTTGAATTAATACCATATCTAAATATTCTTCACGAACATTCCAAATAGTTAAAAAAGCACAAGGAGCTAATCCAGCAGTCTCATGTAAATCAGTTTCCTGCCACAGAGAAACAATTTTTCTTCGCCCATACGGATCATTTTGAATATCTTTGATTAAATGATTAATCAAATCATATCTACTTACTGTAGCTCCATAACGCTGTCCAATAGTTCCATCACCAATATCCCAATCATTCCACCAATTAACCCCCATACTTTCCATCTCTTGGATGTTATTAGTGGGTTTTTGATAAATAGTGAAAATTTCTTTTATACCTGTTTTCCAGGCTATTGGTCGTAAAGTACAAATAGGAAATTCACCTTTTGATAAATCATACTGTCTAAAAGTGTGATTTATTGAAATAGTGTGCGCTGGGGCTCCATCTTTATATTTTGGTCTAGGATTAATATCTTTATATCCTTCATCTAAAATCTAAAGAATAAATTTATTCATATATTTATCTGCTTTATTCATTTTTATCTCCTTAATCATCAATACTTAAAGAATAGCCACTAATATTATTCCCTAAAGATTTCACAAAAACATCAAGTTCATCTACAAAACACATTTTTCCATGTTCATAATTATGATTAATATAATCATAATAAGAAATAATATCAAAACCAGTAAGACCATAAGCTTGAGCTTTAGTCTACATGGCATAAGGATTTGCACAAACAAATACTCCATTATTCTCTTTTGCTAATAACATAAGTCTACTGGTTTTACCAGAAGCTCGAGTATCGATAATTCTATACATATTATATTCTCCTTATTTAATACTATAACCAAATTCTTTTGCTTTAAAATATTCTTGCCAGTAATCTTCACGGCTATTTAGCAATGTTTTATCACAATCTTCAATTAATTCAAATGAGAAATTTTCTACTCCAATTGATTGCATTGCTGGATAAAGTTTATTTTTTGTTGGTGTTTCTGCGCCAATACCTCTTTTTATATGCTATTTCCATCTTTCTGCTATATTTACTGATTGACCAACATAACACATTTTATTCTCTAAATTTGTAATTTTATAAATTCCTGTATGCAGATTAGAGCCTAAAACTCTACCAATTAAATCAGTGTATGGTTTTTCATAATATATTTTCCATAATACTTTATTTAAAAGTTCTGGATTACGTAATTTTGTAGCTATTTTTCTAATTTCAGTTATTTCTTCAATATCTTTTTCTGAAAGCTATAATTTATAAAAATTTTCTTGCTATCTTATTTGTTCTTGTCTAATATTATTTGCAATAGCTGCGTCAGAAATGGCTTTCATATCTACTATAATATTATTAATATTTTCAAGTTCTTTTTGTTTCTCTTGCATCGCATTTAAATGCTATGCATTATAATCTTGCATTGTTTGAAGATAAGTATTTTTATATTCGTTTTCAGCATCTTGATACTATTTACTTATTATTTCTAAATGATTAGATAATTTTTCCTATATATTCTATAATGTTTCCTAATAATAATTTTGAATCTATTCAGACTTTTCTTTTTTTAATTTTTCATTTTCTGATAATATAGAATTTTTTTCTAAAGTTGCGCTTGTTATCTAATTAACTAAATCATAATATTCTTGTAATTTTACAGAATATTTTTTATTAATATGTGATTTAATTTTAGAATTAAAATAAATATAAAATCCAGCAGAAGTTAAAATAATTCCTATAATGAAACTAATAATTATACTTATAATCATACTTTAATAAACAAATTAGGGATAGAAATTATTTTTCTACCCCTAAATTACTATCTATTATTATTCAGCGTCAGATTCGGCGTCAGGATCGTAACTCATACCTGCTGGAGTAAGAGATAAGAATTTAACCTGCTTATGAGTTCCATCTTCAAGCTCAATTTCAGCAGCAGTGCGAACACCCAATCCCTTGCGTTGAATAGCAGAGGTGAAACTACCATCTACAGAACGCTTCTCTAAACCTAGAGCCTCTGCCACATCTGCAGCAGTAACATTCTAACCGTTAACTTCCTTCAAATAATTTAAAATTCTCTTTGAGTTTTCTTTCATAGCCATAATTATTTATTTCTCCTTTTAATATTAAAATTTTATTTAGTAATATAAGTTTTTACTTATGTAAAAATTATATCAAAAAAAATATTTTATGTCAAGTTTTTTCTAAAATTTCTTGAACCATTTCATCAATTAAATCCAGATCCGATAAATTTCCTACGTTAAAAGAAATATTCATTATTTCCTTTTCTGCTTTTTTCTTCATTTCTATTGTACTCGAAGGATCTTGAATAATTAATTCTAACTTAGCAATTTTTTTTGCTACTTCTTTCATTTCTTTCTTTTTCATAAAATGTTTTTCTTCCTTAATCTTTACGAATATATAATATAATAATTTTTTTTAAAAGTCAAAAAATTTTATAAAAATTTTTTGATAAAATCTTCTTCTGAAATAATTGGGATATTATATTGTTTAGCCATTTTATTTTTTGAAGAATCTGAATTTATATCATTATTAATTAAATAACTAGTTTTATGACTAATACTATCTGTTACTTTTCCTCCACGTTCTTGAATTAATTTACTTAATTCACTTCTATTCTTAAATTTTAATAATTTTCCAGTAATAACAATATTAATATCTTTTAGGTTAGTATTTAAATTATTATTATTATTACTAATATTTAATAATGGGTATATTTTATCTGCTTCGGAATAATTAAAATTTAATAATGATAAACTTTTATTAATCCCAAAATCTTCATAGACAGAAAAATCAAAATTATTATTAATTTTTTGTCTAAATTCTTCCCAACTATTTATATAATTAGTTAATTGCAGAGCTGCTTTATTCCCAATAAGAGGGATGCCTAAAGCACTAATAAACTTATCTAAAGTAGTATTTTTAGCTTGTTCAATAGAATTAAGAATTTTATCTACAGATTTTTCTCCAAAACCAGGTTTTTTAATCCATTCATTACGATATTGTTTTAATTCCATTAAATCATAAATATTTTTTACCCATTCCCAAGCAATTAATTTTTCCAAAATTGCTTTAGATAAACCATTAATATCTAATCCTTTTTTACTACAAAAATGATTTAATATATTAATAAGTTTCCCTTCACAATTGGGATTGGAGCATAATAAAACTTCTGATAAATTTTCTTTTTTTATAACAGTAGGGGAATGACAAATAGGACATTCACTTGGTATAATAAGTATATTATTACATAGTTTATTATATGTTTTATCCGCAATTTTAATTTGCGGAATTATCATATTAGCTTTAAATACTTCGATATATTGACCTTTATGAGGTTTATCTCCAAGTATTTCTTTTAATATACTAATATTATGTAAACTAGCTCTATTTATTAAAGTCCCATCAATATCTATTGTATCAAATACTGCCACGGGAGTAATAATTCCAGTTCTTCCCATTGTCCATTCTATATTTTGTAATTTACTTGGATACAAATCATCATAGAACTTATATGCTATAGCATTTTTAAAATGATGCTCAGTATTCCCTAGTTTTTGTCCTTCTTGTATATTATTAATTTTAAATACTAATCCATCAATTGGATATGATAATTCTGTAGCATTTTTAATTAATAAATTTTTATACTCATCAAATAAAGTCAAATCTATAGAGTTTATTACTAAATAAGGAACAATTACAAAGCCTAATTTTTCTACTTCAGATAATTTCTCTGATAAAAAAATTTTATCGGAAAAACCATTTATTATATCCCATACTACAAAAGTCAATGATCTATTTTCGCATTCTTTTGAATTTAATAATCTAATACTGCCAGATGCAAGATTTCTAGGATTTTTATAATTATTTGAAAATTTTTCAAAATCTTTATAAGTAATTATAATTTCTCCATCGACAGTTAAATCTTCTTTATATGGTATTTCTTTTGGAATTGATTTTATTACTCTAGCATTATGTAAGACATCTTCTCCGATAAGTCCATTGCCTCTTGTTTCAGCGGATATTAATAACCCATTTTTATAAGTTAATGAACAAGTTAGTCCATCCATTTTACACATTAATAAACAAGTATTATTTTTCTTAAAAAAAGATATAATATCATTTGCATCTTTTGTTTTATCTAAAGATAACATCTTATGAGAATGCTCTACTTTTTTTAATTCATTTTTAACTTCATATGGAATATTCTGTGTTGGAGAGTCTGGAAAAATAATTCCAGACTCCTTTTCCAAATCACTTAATTCAAAATAAACTCTATCCCACTCTTGATCTGAAACAGTTGGATTCCCATTATCATATTCTTTAGTTCTATGATTTAACCATGTAATTTTATCTCTTATTTGATTTTTATAATTCATATATTTCCTCTTATACTTTGCTAATTGACAAAATTTTATTACCTCTTATCATTTGATTTCCTATAGAAACTCTACTTAACATAGGAATATCTTTTGAAGATATACATAAAGAAGTTTTATCTCCACAAATAAGAACTATATCATTATCATCTACTAGAGTTGTTGAAGCTACCTTACCACTTATATTAGATATTTTATAGCATATGATGCCTTTTCCACCTCTTTTTTGAAGTGGTAATTCAGATAAATCTATTTTTTTAGCTAAACCATTAACAGAAAAAATTGCTAAATTATCTGAATTATGTCTTACAATACAACAACTTTTTACATAATCATCTTGATTTAAAGTAATTCCTTTAACTCCAATTGTTACTCTAGAGGTTTCACTTATTTCTGTTGAATTAAATTGAATAGCTTGACCATTTTCGGTTACTAATATAATAGGCTCATCTTTAATTAAATGTACACTTATTAATTCATCATTATCTTTTAATTTAACAGACGCTATACCAGTTTTTTTCTTTGTTGCGATATATTCATTTAAACTAGTTTTCTTTACAATTCCTTGTTTTGTAACAAATAATACATATTTTGCATCTGTATCTCTATAAATAGAATAAATAACACTAGGTTCTTCCTCAGAATCCATAGCTATTAATGATTTAATAGATTGTCCTTTGGCAGAATTTGTACCAATAGGAATATCATTAACTAATAATCTATACATATTTCCTTTATTAGTAAATATCATTAAATTATCAATAGTATTTGTTCTTATTACTGCTTGTGTAATATCGTCTTGAGTTTTTACTCCTTTTCCTCCTCGTTTTTGAGTTCGGAAAGAAGAAATCGGGATTCTTTTTATTAATCCACTTTCAGTCAATACTACTACGCATTTTTCTGGTTCTATAAATTCAATTTCTTTTTCCTCTTGCGAAGTAGGAACTTGTATAATAGTACTTCTTCTATTATCACCATAATTTTTTTTAATAGAATTAAAAATATTATTTAATTCTGGGATTGGATTATTAATAATAGCTTTTAATTTTTCAGATTCTATAATTAATTCATTTTTTTCTTTTTCTATTTCTAATTTTTCTAATTTCGCCAATTTGCTTAAACGCATATCAAGAATTGCTTTTGCTTGAGAATCTGAAAAATTATATTTTGTAATTAAATTTAATTTAGCAATAGAACTTGATTCACTTTGTTTAATTAAAGTAATAATATTGTCAATATCTTCAAGTGCTTTTAGTAAACCTTCTAGAATATGAATTTTCGCTTCAATTTTATTTAAATCAAATTTTGATTTTCTTAATAGAACATCTTTTTGATGATCGTTATAATTTTGCAGTAATTGTTTTAAATTTAACAACCTAGGTTTTTTATCTACTAGTGCTACCTAATTAATACTATATGTATCTTCTAATCTTGTATTTTTAAATAATTTTGCAATAATAGGCTCAGAAGATACTCCTTTTCCTAATTCAATTACTAATCTAACTTGCCCATTTCCGCTTTCATCACGAATTGATACTACACCATCTAAAGTTCCATTTTCACATAATTTATCAATTTCTGTTATTAAATCAACTTTTGAAACTTTATATGGAATACTAGTAAATATAATACTGTCTTTACCATTAGAAGATGCAATAGTATATTCACCACGTATTCTTGCCCTTCCTTTTCCTGTTATATATGTATCTATCAATTCATTTTTATTAATAATTAAACCACCTGTTGGGAAATCTGGGCCCTAAATATAATTTAATAAATCTTTAACTTCACAATCAGGATTATTTAATAAATAAATTGCTGCATCCATAACTTCATTTAAATTATGAGGAGCAAAAGAACAAGCCATAGCTACTGCTATACCAGAAGTACCGTTTACAATTAAATTAGGAATTCTTCCTGGTAAATAAATAGGTTCCTTTTCTTCGTCTGTATAGGCCAATTGCCAATCTGCGGTATCTTTTTTAATATCTTGAAGCATTTCTTCGCCCATTTTAGATAATTTACATTCAGTATAACGATATGCCGCAGGAGGATCATTATCTCTTGATCCATTGTTTCCATGGAAAGTAATCAAAGGATATCTCATATTCCATGGCTGAGATAACCAAACTAAAGCTCCATAAATACTAGAATCTCCATGAGGATGAAATCTTCCCATAGTATCTCCAACGGGCTGTGCGCATTTTACAAATTTTTTATTATTAAAATAACCTTTATCAAACATATCCCAAAGTATACGTCTTGCAACTGGTTTTAATCCATCTTCTGCTGAGGGGATAGCTCTATCAGTTATTACACTTAAACTATAATCAAGAAAACTCTATTCAACTTCATTAATAATTGGCGTTTTTAAAATTTTTTCCATACAAATCTCCTTTTTTATTTTATCACACCAGTAGCCAATTTATCTGCCATTTCATTCCACTTATGTCCAGCATGACCTTTAATCTTTTTTAAATTTATACGATAACCTTTTGAATACCAATTATAATATGCTTGAATTAAATCTAAATTTTCAGGTATTTTATTATCAGATTTAGCCCATCCATTTTTTTCCCATCTAAACATCCAATCATTAAATGTATTAACACAATAAGAAGAATCGCTATAAACTATAGGAATATTTGAATTTTTAGTGCCATAATTTAACATAACATAAAGTATAGCTTTTAATTCTTCTCTATTATTAGTTGTATTTTCTGATTGTTTTGAATAAGTAGTTAATAATTTATCATCTTCTGTTATTACTACTCCAAATCCACCACTACTATTTTCTTTCCCGTTGTTACGACAACTTCCATCAACATACAGTTCTATCATTTATACCATATCTTATTAAAACCACTCAAAGAATATAAATCTTTGTATTCTTTATATACGTCGAGTCTTTTTAACCCTTTCTATTTTTTTTCTTTAATTTCATTCCAAATTTTTATTTTTTCATCTGAATATTGAGATTTTCGAGCAAAACTTCGACAAAATCTGTCCAGATAAATTTTAAGAATATTAAACATCAATATTTGCTCTCCACGCATTTTTTTCTATAAAAGATTTTCTTGGCCCAACAGATTCTCCCATTAAATCCATAAAAGTTTGTGCAACTTCTTCTGCGTCTTCCATGGTAATTTGTTTTAAAGTACGAGTTTCTGGATTCATAACAGTTTCAGCCATTTCATCAGGATCCATTTCTCCTACGTGTTTATCCAATGTCGCCATTGGCACTGACTATTTCTTACCTCAGCCTAACGTATTAACTGGCTTCATCGGTGCTACCTTTTCGGTTTTCATAGGCTTCGTTTCCTAAAACCTAACTACGTATTAATAGTAGTCCTACTCCCCGACAAAGGGGATAGTCGATACAGCTTTTAATATTCATATTTCCATATATATCCTAATGAAGTAGTCTATTTTCCTGATAAACAGTTTAATATGGCGCGATATTTATTTTCATTACCTAAAAATCTCCCAGCTTCTCTCGCACTACCAAAGATTTGAATTATTTTATTAGACTGTTTATCAATCATTAATATTTTTTTTGAACAGCGAGGATTATTAATTCCTAAATTACATTGTTTTAATCTCTGTCTGCCTTTTTCAGAAATAGATTTATTTGTTATGCCTCCTTTAGATAAATTATAACCATTCGGAATTAAAGTATTATATTTAATAATATAATCTTTTTCTTTTTGACTAACTTCATCTTCACTGATATTTTCTTCTATAATTATGAAAGAAAAATTTTTTATTCCATATTTTTCTTTAGCTTTAAATAATAATTCTTTTTGATTAGAAAAATGCTCTCTAAATCTAATTTTAGGATTTCTTTTTGTTATTCCAATATATTTTTTATGATTTACTAAATTTTCAATCATATATACTATATATTTATTTTTCATGTTTAATTTTACACCCCCTTTTTTTTTAATGAAATATGAATATTAACTTGCCACGAGATTATCTCTTTTTATATAGAGACTGCCTCGTTAGCATATTATAATAAATAATATACCCCTTTAATTAAAGGCAAAGTAGCTAAGGGCCAGACTATCTCGTACCCTTTCATACGTCCTAATTCAAAATTCTTTTTAGTTTGAGATCTAAATTCTTCTAAAGCAGATTCATCTTTTAAATATTTAAAAGATGTTCCCATTGTAACTTTATATAAAGGTGGTACAGCTGCATATATATAACCTTTTTCTAATAATTCTGGACAAAATTTCCAAATGAAAGTTAAAAATAGAACTCTAATATGAGAACCATCGCGTGTTATTCTTATGTTTCCATAAGCACTGACTATCTTTTACTGTAATATATAATTACAGGAGACCTTTTCGAAGTGCGTATCAATAGCACTCCTACTCCTCCGCCCAGAAGGCAAAGAGGATAGTCGATACAGATTCAAATATTTATCCATTTTTTCTCTTTTTTCTTATAAATAGGTAAATTTTTATAACTGCGACCCCAGAGCATAGCTTGGAAAGTTTGATATTTTACACGGTCTTTATAATCTTTATAAATTTCATTTGCGCTTTCATTAACATATCGTTTTCTAATTTCAATAACTTCTTTATCAGAAAACTAAGCTTGAATTCCATTACTACCACAGCTATTTTTATACATATAATACTCTTTATTTTCTTTAGTGAAAACCTCTGGCATTACATGAGACCACGAACGACCTTGCCATATATTTTGAAAACTATTAAAAGTAATTATGTTTTCAAACTCTTTATAAACATCCTTTTGTTTTAAATGATTATTGTAAGCAATTCTAATTTTTCTTACATCTTCTTCTGTTAATTTTGATCTACCGTTATTTTCACCAATAGACTACTGATTTCCTCCAGCAGAACAATTATAACCATATTTGATAGCTTGTAATTTTTCAATCCAGTATTTTTCTTTTTGATCAAGCTAATCAATAGAACATTCTTCTAGGATTTCGTATAAAAAATTTTCCTTGCCATATTTTTGAATTGCTATATCTAATGGTATTCGAGATAATTGTCCTTTTGTTATATGTTCTTGAAAACGTCTATCAATATTATTTGATTGACCTATATAAAATTTACCATTAATTTTATTTGTTATTTTATAAATTCCTATCATTTTAACTCTCCTTCATAATTAAATTGAAAGAGAATAATGAATAAATATAAGTTTTCCACGGGATTTCCATGCCTTACGGTTTAGGGTTCCCCGTTAGCAAAATTTTTCTCTTTCATATCTATACGAGAATCGTACGGATCTCATAAATATGATTTGACCAAAATTTTACCCGCTTGATTAAGCGAAAAGTCTTTCATACGCCGTTTTACTGACGTCTGCGTCTGCTGTTATTATTATTTTCCCATATCTTAATTTAGTTTCATCAACAATCACTTTTCCATCTTTAACTTCTAATCCAAAAGCATCTATCATTCCAGAGATTTCTTTATTTTGTAAGGCTTTGTGCAAATCAGCTTTAAGAACATTTAAAATTTTTCCTCGTAATTGGAATACTGCTTGAGTATTTCTATCTCTAGCTTCTTTTGTAGAACCAGCAGCTGATTTTCCTTCTACTAAAAATACTTCACATTTATATCTTTCTTTTGAATTACAATCTGCTAATACGTCAGGAAGAATTATTCTTTTTTTTGTGTCTTGTTTTCTAACTGTTTCTTTTGCTTTTTTAGCTTTTTCTCTCGCTGCTCTTGCTAATAAAGCCTTATCAATTATTGTTTTTGCATCTTTTGGATTATTTTCTAACCAAATTTTAATTTCTTTAGAAACTAATCTTTGCACAGCCGTTCTAGCTTCACTTGAACTCAATACATCTTTTGTCTGACCAGAGAAAACCGGATCTGGCATAATAAAAGATAAAATTAAAGTTAATCCTTCTTTTAATTCTTCTCCAGTAATATTACTATCTTTTTCTTTTAATAATTTTTTATCTCTAGCATATTCATTAATGGATTGAGTCAATGCAGTTCTAAAACCAGTTAAATGCGTACCAGCACTGTTTGGTATAGAATTTGTAAACAGACGATAAGTATCAGTATAAGTAGTATTATAACTCATTGCTACTTTTACACCGATTCTATTTTCTATGTTTTCTGCATAAAAAATAGAAGTAATAACTTCTTTATTAGCATTTAAATCATTAATATAATCTAAAATACCATTTTCAGAAGCTATAATTTCTTGTTTCTTTCCAGGATATTCAAAAATAAATTTCATTCCTGGAGATAAATAAGCTAATTCTTTTAATTGCTTACGCAAAGGTTCATATTCAAGAATAATACCTTCTTTGAAAATATCTGCATCGGGTTTAAATGATACAACTGTTCCATGGGTAGCTGGATCATATATTTCTTTTTCTTCGGAATAAGAAATTAATTGTCCTTTTTTAAATTTTGCAGAAGCTCGTTTTCCATCTCTAAAAGAAACTACAGTAAAAGTTTCAGAAAGAGCATTAGTTGCTTTTGCACCAACACCATTCATACCACCAGAAGTATTATATCCAGTTTTACCTGTGCTATCAAATTTAGCACCAGTATGAAGTTTAGTATAAACATTTACAAGAGTTTCGCTACCATCTTCAGCTTTACCAAAAGGAACTCCTCGTCCATTATCTTTTATTAAAATACATCCATCTTCAGATACAGATACAGTACATTCAGTACAATATCCATTTAAATATTCATCAACGGCATTAGAAATAATTTCAAGAGTGATATGTTTAACTCCATCTGGACCAACACTACCGATGAACATGCCCGGTCTAAGTCTAATAGCTTCTATACCTTCAAGAGTTTTTATCTATTCAACGCCATAATTAGTATTTAACTTTGCCATTGAAACCTCCATAATATTTATTCTTTTATTATTATATTATACAATATTTTTTATTAAAAAGCAAAAAATAGTTCAGCTTTTTTATAAGCTGAACTATTTTTAAATTCCGTAATTTAAATCAATCTCTTGAGAAGAAATATTTGTATTATCTGTAGGCATTATTGTACTATCTGATATTCCTATATTACTATACATCGCATTTATTTCTGCCATAACAGATTCAAACTTAATACCATCTTTTGTATTTTCTTTTTCTGATTTTTTATAATAAAAAGCTTGACTAATTCCATAAGCAGTCCAAGGAAAAGCTACCATTGTAGCTAACCAAGGCAAAGATCCTGTAAAACCTTTTATAATGCATAGTAAAGCAATTCCCATCATACCAATAGTAACAATCCAAATTAAAACTGATTCTTGAATTAATAATAGTTTTGAATATTCTTTTTTCATTTTATTTTAATTATGTTAATAATTTATACAAACGATGAATAATAGCAGCCATTTCTTCTCTAGTAACATATTTTTTATACATCATATTACCGCTATTGTCGCCATTAATAATTCTATTCTATTCACACCATACTCTATCATTGGCTGACCAACTACTAGGCGGTTGTTTAGCTAAATTAATTAACCAATTATTCATCATTTCATCAAATTTTTCTTGCGTCATATCTTCTTCATCCTCTCCATTAAGAATTGCTTGAACATCATTTCTTACTGTAGTCATATTTTTTCCAAATTTAGGGAACCAATGTAATACATCTGCATGTGCTGTTCCAAACCCTAAAGTATTACTATCTTTATGGCATAAAATAGTAGGTACTTTAACTCCATTTACAATTACAGTGCCTTTTGGATCAATATTATATTTTTTACATAAAAAAGCTGTTAATTCACACGCTTCTCTATATATTAAATTAAAGTAATTTGCATCATTTAATCCATCTTCACAAATTTCAAATTGAATCCATCCATTATTACATGAACCTTTTGGTCCACTTCCACAACCCCACGGACGATAATCCCAAGGAAGTGTTTGTACAGTAGTAACAGTTCCATTATTTAATTTACCAATAAAAGCATTTACTCCAGCTTGTAAATAAATATGATTCCAGTCATTATTATACTAATTTTTTCCTAACATATTCATTAATTGAGTATAATTTTTGTCATTAGAACTTGGTTGAACATAACGTTTTAATGTAGGATTATTTGCACCTGTACTATGCCACAATATTCCTTTTACTTGCATTTTTCCAGTACCCTTATAACAAGTACTATTTGTCATAATACATTGTAAAGGAGGATTACTATCAGAATATTTCATATTTTTTACCCCCATACCATATTTATTAAAGAAATCTTTAGCATAAGATATTCTTTTTTCTTTTGCTGAATTAGATTGATCGGCTGGGCGTTCATATTCAATTAAAAATAAATTTGATCCCAACTCAATATCTTTAATAATTTTTAACTAATTATATAAATTAGTATAATTATTTTTTAAATCTTGTAGTAAAAAACTTAACTAAAGATTTAAATCTCCAATTGAAGAATTATTCTTTTTAGCATAATTTAATAATTCTTGTTTTTTTGACCAAAAAGTCCATTGTGCTAATCCATATCCAGCACAATCATAAACAAAATTAGTATAAATATTATTATCAACTGCAAAAGTATAATCTTTATCAGAATAATTTAACTAACTATTAAAATAATTCTGTAAATTTAGTGGATTTAAACCGCTCTCCGCATATAAATTACCCATAATTGAGGCAATACCATAATCACTAAAATTATTAGATTTAAAAAAATTCCAAATTAAAACTTCATTATTCATATTACATTTTTTCTGCTATTTCTGCTATTTTAGATCTATGAATATTTTTTAATTCAATCTAACCATATATATCTGAATTTCTGAATACTATAGAAGCTCTTTTCATACCATTATTAGAGCCTTCAAATTCTATATCATCTACTTGAGCTTTAAAATCTCCATCAATAATACAAAAGCTGTCTTCTCCAATTCGTTGTAAGGTTAGTTTCATTGCATTAATATCCATATTTTGTGCTTCAGATATATATATACCAGCATTCATACCAGAAGTATCATAGCCTCTAATGTCTGATAGTGGTAATAAAATTAATTTTTCTTGAGCAATTAATTCTTCTATAATATATCTTCCACCAAATTTACTAATTAATAAATTTCCAATTTGAGAATCTAATAATTTTTCATCTCTTGTCCCTGGGTAATATCCTAATTTAGCGGAATTTTTTGTCGCTATAGGATTACAAAAAATGACAATTTTACTAATTTTATTTTTTTCTAACTAATGTAATAAAAATGCTAATGATAAATAAGTCTTTCCAGTTCCAGCAGGGCCATGTACCATAGTTATTTTATTATGGAAAAAACTATCAATTAATAGAGCCTAATAAATATCGCCTTTAAATGCTTTAATTTCTCCAAAATATTTAGAATTTATTCTATTATATTCTATTTTTCTATAGGTACTGCCAGTCCAGCATAATTGATCTACTGGAATAGGATTATTCTTTTCTTTTACAATTATATATTGGTTAATTAATAAATTATATGTATTTTCAAAAGGATGAGAATAAAAATAAATTAATTCATCTTCCGACATTTCTACTTCTAAATATCCAGAATAATAATTATTATTATCAATAATAACGCTTTCAATTGAATCAGATCCAAAGAATAAATTAGCTATATTTTTTAATGCTAAATCATTAGTAACAAAAATTAATTCATCAGGATGAACTTTTTTGTCATAATCAATAGCAGTTGCTAAAATTTTAGTATCATTAGTAACCTCTAAATCTTTAGATATAATCTCATCAATCATACTATTTTTATAAATCCATAACTCATATGAATCAGGATTCTGATCCAATAAATTTAATAAAAATCTTGCAGTAAATTTAATATTACTGTCTTTATTCTAAGAAGTTTTTATATGCTCTAATTCATTTAAAGTTATTGAAGAAATTACTATTCGTATATTTTCATCTTTAAATAAATTGTCTTGTGCTAATAAAAGACTACTTGTATCATAAAACTTATAAATCTTCTTCACTTGCTACTTCCTCATTTTCTTTAATATCATTTAAACTAAAACCAATAGGATTCTTTTTAGTTGTAATAAAATCATCATTATCTTCTTCTAATGATTTTATTTTTAAATTAATTTTAGTTATTTGAATAGAGATTAAACCTTTTATTAATTCTAATAATTGAATAATTATTGTTTCTAAAGAATCTAACGTTGGATAAATTAATATAATAAATATTACTCCATAGAAAAAATCCAAATATTATTCCCCTTCCTATGATAGATACTCTATTATAGATAAAAAAAATAATAATTAGATTATTTATTTTTGGCCTTATTTCTTATTTTCTAATAAAATTTATCTTTTAATT
>CASEHG010000216.1 GCA_949287565.1 uncultured Brachyspira sp. | reverse complement strand
TCTCCGTCTTTATTTTTATGCTCTATATCTGCCCCATTTTCTATTAATAATTTCATTGTTTCAATATCATTTATACCGGCAGCAAACATTAAAGGCGTTACAAGCTTAAAATTTTTAACATTGACATCAGCACCAGCTTCAACTAATGCCTTGATAATATTATATTCTTTTGTAAGACATGCATAAAGCAAGGCAGAAAATAAAGGTTTATCTCTTAAGTTGACATCAGCACCGCTGTCTATTAAATACTCGGCTATTTTTACTTGCTTCTCAGCACAGGCAAACATTAAGGCTGTTATACCTGTTCTGCTTCTTGCATTTAAATTAGCACCTTCTTCTACTAAAAGTTTGGCTATATCAAAATAACCTTTCTTAGCACAAATCATAAGTAATGTAAATTTAGATTCTTCATCTCTAGCATCTACCAAAGTATTATCAGATTCTAAACATTTTTTTACATTCTCTATATCATTATTTTTTACATATTCAACTATATCAGACATTTTGATAAAGCCCTTTTAATAAAATCAAAAATTATTGCCATTTATAAGATTCTACAAACATAGTAGATATTGATATGCAGGCAACAGCCCAAATTAAAAAGAATATAACATTCTGTATATCTATCATACCTTTAGTAAAATCAGAAAAATATGTAGTTATAGAAATAGCATTCAATATCTTGCTTGCACCTGTAAACATTTCACTAAGCCAATTTATTATATAGGCAAATATACCCATAGATACACCCAAAATAGCAGCTACTAACTGACTTTTAGATATGCTTGTTGCTATAAGTCCTAATCCGAGTATAGCAGTACCTAAAAGGAATAATCCTAAATATCCGCTGAATATTACTCCTATATCAGGCTTACCAAATACCATAAGAAGTATAGGATAAACAAAAGTCATAACAAGAAGTGAAGCATATACAACCAATACAGATAAATATTTACCTAAAACATATTGAAGTGAAGTAATAGGCGCTGTCATTATAAGTTCAAAAGTTCCTGAAGCTCTTTCCTCTGCTATAAGTTTCATACAAAGAATAGAAAGGAATAATATTGTAAAAAATCCAATATTATACATAGTGTTTTCCATAACAGCCAATCTGCTATAATAAATTTCTATAGTAAAAAAGTATCCTGTCAAAGCAAGATATATAAATCCCAATATATAATATAATGGCGATACATAAAAAGATTGAATTTCTCTTGAAAATACAACATATATATTTCTCATTTATATTAACCTCTTATTAATTGTTTATTTATTTTATATTTATTCTTCATTATTTTCTGCACTCAAAACTGCATCTCTAATATATTTAGACTTATCAAAATCTTCATTTTTCTTTTTATCAGTAAAGTAAATGAATACTTCTTCTAATGATCTTTCTTTAGCTCTTATTTCTAAAACATCAAAATTATTATTAACTAAATGCTTAACTATTGCAGCCCTTGAATCATTTCCTCTCTCACACTCAATAATAATATCACCATAAGAGTTAGCTTCTGCCTGAACAACTCCATTAACTTCCCTAACACATAAAAGAGCATCATTATATCTTCCAGCTACTTTAAGTTCTATATTACCGCCTAATATTTCTCTATCCATAGCCATTTTCAAGCCTTCAATAGTATCTTCAGCTATTAATTCTCCGCTGTCTATGATTAATGCTCTTTCACAAGTATCTTCCACTTCACTTAATATATGAGTAGAAAGTATGACAGTTCTAGTTCCGCCCAAACTTTTTATTAATGATCTTACCTCTATCAATTGATTAGGATCCAAACCGCTTGTAGGTTCATCTAATATTAAAACTTCAGGATCATGTATTATTGCCTGTGCTATTCCGGTACGCTGCTTATAACCTTTTGATAAATGCCCTATTATTCTATTTCTGTATTTAGTAAGTCCTGTTATTTCTATGGTATTTTCCAATGCAGTTTTTATATGCTTTCTAGGTATGCCTTTAAGTTTGGCACAAAATCTAAGATAATCTATAACTGTCATTTCAGTGTATAGCGAAACATTTTCAGGCATATAACCTATTCTTTTTTTAATTTCTATAGGATTATCATAAACTTCATAATCATCTAAATAAACATATCCGCTTGTAGCTGGAAGATAACCTGTAATTATACGCATCATAGTGCTTTTACCAGCTCCATTCGGCCCTAGAAATCCTACTATCTCTCCCTTATTTATAGTATAGGATACCCCTTTTAATGCTATATGTTCTCCATAATATTTAACTATATTATCAACTTTTATCATTAAAAATCCTTTAAATATTTATTACAACAAAAGAATGCTGTATTATACAGCAAAACTCTAATTTATCAATATATTTGTTAATTATTATATTATCGCAAAATAATAATTTTTCAGTAATAAAAAAATTATAATATTAAAGACTGTTTTATAGTAAATTGTATGATTGTATCATTAGAATAAATAAAAAAGTCTGCCTAAATTAGACAGACTTTTTTTATTCAAAATTAAATTAATGTTTTTATTTACTAAAATTACTGAGCTGCAGTATCAGTAGTAGTTGTAGTATTGTTGTTTCCGCCATCTGATGAAGGTTTGATATTTTTGATAGCATCAACAGCAGCTTGTCTAACAACTATAAAATATTGTTCATTTTGAGCTAAATCTATCAAATCGCTTAAAGCAGCTTGATCGCCTATTTTACCCAAAGCAACAACAACTTCATAAACTATAGCTTGAGTTTTAGCTAATCTTAATTGGAAAAGTAAAGCAGCTACGCCTTTATTACTTCCTATTTCACCTAATGCCTGAGCAGCAGCTATAATGTTAGATGTTTCTTGTTCAGAATATAACATTTGTGATATGTATTCTACAGAAGTTTCTGACTTAGCAGCTTTAGCAGCTTGTAAAGCCTGATAACGAACCATAGAATCAGAATTCTGACTAGAAGGTGCATTTAAACCATAGCTTACATATCTGTTAATTGCTTCTAATAAATTTTCAGAACTAGCACCTTTTTCACTTAAAGCTTTGAAACACATAGCTTTAACTTGAGGACTACCGCCTTCTATAGCTGATATCAAAAGTTTTTCATCTTGAGCAGCCAATGCATCCACAAAATTTTGAGCTAATTGTTCTCTTGGCTTATTACCTGTAGTTCCTGTATCAGTAGTAGTAGTAGTTGTTGTTGTAGTATCTTGAGCAAAAACAGATGATAAAGAAAATGCAAACATTAATGTTACGATAAATACTTTCTTGAGCATTATACAACCCCTTAATATATTAACTTCCACTAATAATACTATTATTATTCAATAATTG
>CASEHG010000215.1 GCA_949287565.1 uncultured Brachyspira sp. | reverse complement strand
TTGACAATTTTTATTGTTTCATATATATTTAATTAGCTAAAAATTACTGTTTAGAATAATTAAAGGAGAGTAATAATGGATATATCTAAAAGAATTCAGAGATTAAAGGTTTCACCTGTTAGAAAATTGAATCCTTATGCTGAAGATGCTGTAAAAAGAGGTATAAAAATATATCATCTTAATGTAGGTCAGCCTGATATTGAAACACCAAAAATATTTTTTGAAGCGATTTCTAAATTTCATGAAAAAACACTTAAATATGAACATTCAAGGGGAATTAAGCCTCTTATAAATAAAATTCAGGCATATTATGATAAATTAGGTGTTCATTATGAAGAAGAGGATATTGTTATTACAAGCGGAGGTTCTGAAGCAATAGCTTTTGCTATGCTTGCTATATTTGATGAAGGTGATGAAATATTAGTATCTGAGCCATTATATGCTAATTATAAAAGTTTTTATGATGTTTATAATATTAAATATAATGCTGTTAGAACTTATGCAGAAGATGGTTTTCATCTTCCTAGCCGTGAAGAGATAGAAAAACATATTACTCCTAAAACTAAAGCATTTATGCTTGCCAATCCTTCTAACCCAACTGGTGTTGTATATACTAAAAGAGAATTAGATGATATTGCTTATATCGCTAAGAAATATGATTTATTTATTATAAGTGATGAAGTTTATAGAGAATTTGTATATGGAGATAGAAAAGCAATAAGTTTCGGTACTTATAAAGATATAGAAGATCATGTTATTATTATTGACTCTATTTCAAAAAGATTTTCTGCATGCGGAGCTAGAATAGGCTGTCTTATAAGTAAAAATAAAAAATTAATGACAGCTGTATTTAGAGAATGTCAGGCTAGATTATCTCTTCCTACTTTAGATATGGTGGGGGCTGCTGCTTTATATGATTTACCTGATAATTATTTTGATGCTGCTTTAAAAGAGTACGATTATAGAAGAAAAATTATATTTGAAGAACTTGCTACTATGGAAGGCGTAGTTAGTCAGGAACCAGAGGGAGCTTTCTATGTTCTTGCTAAACTTCCTGTAAAAAATGCAGAAGATTTCATCATATGGCTTTTAAAAGATTTCAATATAAACAATGAAACTGTTATGTTCGCACCCGCGGAAGGCTTTTATGCCACTGAAGGATTAGGAAAAAATGAAGTTAGAATTTCCTATGCTTTAGATTCTGAAGATTTAAAGAAATCAATGCATATACTTAGAGAAGCGTTGATTAAATATAGGGAAATAGATAAATAATAGTCTTATAAAGATTAAGTGAAATAAAAAAGGGGCTGTAATTTATCTTATAGCTCCTTTATTTTTTTATATAGCATATATTAAAATTTTACTTATTGTCAGTAAATAGTTTTTTATATTATTAAAATTTTATTTATATATACATAACAACATAATAAATTGGAGTTTATCATGTATTTATCTAAAAGAGTACAGCAGCTTAAAGCTTCACCTATAAGAAGATTAAATATTTATGCAGAAGAAGCTGCTAAAAGAGGAATAAAAATACATCACCTTAATATAGGTCAGCCTGATATAGAAACACCTAGAGTATATTTTGATGCCATTGCAAATAGCTGTGATATGAAAACTGTTAAATATGAACATTCAAGAGGAACAAAAGATCTCATTAGAAAAATTCAAGCATATTATGAAAGATTGGGTGTTCATTATGAAGAAGATGAGATAATAATAACTAATGGAGGAAGTGAGGCAATACTTCTTAGTTTGATTGCCATATTTGATGAAGGCGATGAAATGTTAGTAGCAGAACCTTATTATGCTAATTACAATAGTTTTTATGATATACTTAATGTTAAAAGGAATATTGTAAGAACTTGTGCTGAAGATGGTTTCCATTTGCCTAGCCGAGAAATAATAGAGAAAAGTATTACAAAAAAGACTAAAGGATACTTATTTTCAAATCCTTCCAATCCTACTGGTGTTGTATCTACAAAAAGGGAATTAGATGATATAGCATATTTAGCTAAGAAACATGATTTTTTTATAATAAGCGATGAAGTATATAGAGAATTTGTTTATGGCGATAGAAAGGCTATAAGTTTTGGTACTTATAATGATATAGCAGAGAATGTTGTTATAATAGATTCCATATCAAAAAGATTTTCTGCATGCGGAGCTAGAATAGGGTGTGTAATAAGTAAGAATAAAGAATTTATGGAAGCTATTTTTAAAGAATGTCAGGCTAGATTATCTGTACCTACACTTGAAATGATAGGAGCATCTGCTTTATATGATTTGCCTCCTGATTATTTTGAGGCTACTAGAAAAGAATATGATAATAGAAGAAAGATTCTTTTTGAAGAGCTTACAAAGATGGATGGTGTATTTATGAGAGAACCTGAAGGGGCTTTCTATGTTCTTGCACAGCTTCCTGTTAAAGATGCTGAAGATTTTGCTATTTGGCTTTTAAAAGATTTTAATATTGATAATGAAACTGTTATGTTCGCTCCGGCAGAAGGTTTTTATGCTACAGAGGGATTGGGTAAGAATGAAATTAGAATGTGTTATGTACTTGATTCAAAAGATTTGAAAAAGGCTATGAGAATTCTAAAAGAGGGCTTGATTAAGTACAAAAAAGAAGTAGAAAAATCATTATAATTTATAGTGAAAATATAATAAAAAAGGGCTATTAGAATATAATCCTTTTTTATTTGTATTTATTTTATAAAAAGTCTGGCGGGAATTTTTTTACTCTTTCTTTAAATAAAAAATCTATTAACTCCCTAGTCCTTGTAAGTAAATAATATGACCATAATTCTATTGAGCTTGTTCCAGCTGTATAATTATTTACTTCATCTTCTGAAATACTTATAATTTTTGTGGTATTATAACTTAAATTTATTTTTAAATCTGCTTCATAAAATTTTCCATTTATTCTAAAAGGCGGAAGCATATCATGAACCACACAATTTCTTATGCATTGCAAAGTTTTAGCTATATCATATTCTCTTTTACTAAACATTTTATAATTATTTACTATTGATATTAAGAATCCTATATTACATTGAGCCAAATCTTCTACATTTGTTATTTTTTCTTCATTTCTTTTGCCGTTATTAAATTTGTATACTGAGATATAACCTTCTTCCTGTATTTTTTCCTCTAATAAAATCATAAGAGATTGTTCAAACATACTTCCAGCTAAAGTGCAGCTAGCCTCAAAATATCCAAAATAGTAATTTTGATGTACTTGATAAAGAAGTTTAATCATATGTTCTAAACGAGGATTATTTATCTGTCCTACATGAAGCCTTTGATACTGAAGTTTTTTTCTTCTGTTTTCTGCTTCTTCTAAAAAATTTTCATTATATCTTTCTTTTAAAGTTAGTTTAGGTTGTTTTATTTTTTTATTTTCATTATCATTTATATTATCCATAATGATCCTTTAAAAAT
>CASEHG010000214.1 GCA_949287565.1 uncultured Brachyspira sp. | reverse complement strand
ATTTGCATAAGCTGGTTCAGAATTATTTTCACTATTATTTTCTTCTTCCAATGCCTTTCTTTTCATTTTTCTGTAAATATATATGTACATAATACTAGCCATTATAACAGTAACTACATCCGCTATAGGCTGAGCCCATATAATACCTTTTATGCCGAATAATTTTGTACCTATAAGTATTGTAGGAACAAAAGCTATACCTTGTCTGCTTATAGAAAGCACCAAAGAAGGAATTGACTTTCCTAACGCTTGGAATGTAGACATAAATACAAATTGGAAACCTATTATAGGAGCTATAGAATAACTAGCAACTAAGAATTTTACACCATAATCAATTACTTCTTCATTGTTTATAAATACAGCTACTGCTAATCTTCCAAATATTAAAGATAACACTAAAAGTAAAAATCCTATTATTACGCTTACAGCACAAGATATTTTAATAGCTGCATTCATTCTCTTATAATTTTTAGAAGCAAAATTGTAACCTACAAAAGGCTGAAGCCCTTGGGAAAGTCCTATAAATACTAATACCACAAGAGTAAATATTCTTTGAGATACGCCAAGTCCGGCTACTACATTGTCGCTGTATCCTGCAGCTAAATTATTTATTAATATGTTTGAAGCACTCATAAGTATATTGTTAATTGAAACAGGTATTCCTATAGAAAATACATTGATAAGTATATCTTTATGCAAAGTGAATTCTTTAAAATGTATTGATAGGAAAGATTTTTTTCTTAATATATGATATATGTAATAAACAGTAGAACAAGCATTACCTATTATTGTGGCAAGAGCAGCACCAGCAACACCCATATTCATATAAAGAATCATAATAGGATCCAACACTATATTAACAATAGTACCAAGCATCATACCTATCATAGCCTCTTTTGAAGAACCTTCAGCACGTACAATTTGTCCCATAGCCATCTGATTGACTACAAAAGGTGCTCCAAATGCCACTATTACTAAATAATCTTTAGAAAATTGATAAGTATTCTGACTTGCTCCCGAAATTTTTAATATATCCTTCATAAATATTAGATATACAGCCATAGAAATAAATCCTACTATAATGCTTGCATAAAAAGCAAATGCTGATATCTTTTTTACAGAGTCATAATCTCTGGCACCTAATTTTCTTGATATATATGATCCGCCTCCTATACCGAATATATTACCAAAAGCCATAAGAAGCAAATATATAGGCATACATAATGACACGGCAGCAACCTGATTAGGATCGCCTGTCTGTCCTACGAAAAAAGTATCTACCATATTATAAAAAACATTTACTAACATTCCTAATATTGTTGGAAGTGCTAGCGTAATTAGTGCTTTATGTACTGGGTAATTTTCAAATAATTCTATTTTTTTATCCGTCATACGTTTGTACCTCCTTTTTATTATTGTCAATATATATAGTATACTATATATTTAAATATAGCAAGCTATATAGTAGCAAATTTTCTAAATTTATTCATTAAGATTATAAATAAAAATTTATTTAATTATACAAATACCACATTAATACTGTAATAAAATACTTGATTTTTTATAATTTTAACATATAATAGACAGAGGTATATTATTATATTTTATTAGAATAAACCATTAACTATTAACAAGAAAGGCTAATATGTACAAATTGAATACTTATGTTGTATATCCTATGTACGGTATATGCAAAGTTGTGGGAATATCAGATAATAAAGTTAATTCTAATCTAGTAGAATGTTATGTTCTAGAATGTGAAAGTGAAAATATTACATTAAAAGTGCCTATAAATAGAATTAAAGAATATCGTATACGAAAGATTATCTCTAAAGCAGAAGCTGATAATCTTTTAAATATATTACAGACAAAACCTCATGATATAGAAAACAATTGGAAAATAAGATACCAAGAAAACGAAGAAAAGCTCAGAAGCGGAGATATTAAAGATACGATAGAAGTTGCAAGAAGCTTATTCACAAGAAATAAATTAAAAGAACTTTCTGCAAGCGAAAAGCGTTTATATGAAAAAGCTTATATGTTCATAGTTAATGAAATTAGTATAGCATTAAAAAAAGACAGAGATGAAATTGAAGATATAGTATCAAATGCTTTGGAAAAGTCAGCTAAAAAATTCAAGACTAAGCCATTAGAAAAAGAGAAGGTAGTTAAAGAAGAAAAAGAAACTCCTAAAAACGGCAAGAAAAAGAAAAAAGAAGCTGATAAAGAATAATATCTTATCTAGTTTATTCCATTAAGAAAATAATATGCATATAATATGAAAAATTAAGGGGAAATTATGTGGAGAGTTGTGTATTTTGTACTATCTTGTATAGTACTAGCTGTGGATTATTTTATACTGAAACATTTTAATTATCAAACATTAACAGTATTCATAATTAGTGCGGTATTGGTATTTTTATTTGAGTTTTTATTTATTAGAAAGAAAACTTCTAAAATCATATTAGGTTTTTTTATAGCATTCTTTTTGACATTAATCACTGTACTTTTAACTATAAGTACAATTAACACTGTAGGAATAACTTTATCATTAAATGAAAAATTAATTATTCTATTCGTAGAAGGATATTTGATTTTTGGCATCATTATAGCTTTCATACCAAGCATATCAAATATGTTTAAACTCACAAAGCAGGATAAAACTAAAACCGCTAAAATATTAGATACTTCTGTTATAGTAGACGGAAGAATATACGATATTGCAGAAAAGAAATTTTTTGACGGACTTCTTATACTTCCAGAATTTGTCATAAAGGAAGTGCAGTTTTTAAGCGATGCAAGAGATCCTCAAAAAAGAATAAGAGGAAGAAGAGCTTTAGAAATATTAAATAAAATGAAATCTTCTAAAAACATACTTCTTTCAATAACTGATATAGATTTTCCTAATATAAAAGAAGTTGACTTGAAACTTATTGAGCTTGCTAAAAAAATGGATGCTAAAGTAATAACAAATGATTTTAATTTAATGAAAGTAGCTTCCATACATGAAGTAGATATATTAAACATCAATGATTTAGCTAATTCTCTTCATGTAGTTGTTTTACCGGGTGAAACTATAAATATAGATTTGATAAGAGAAGGAAAAGATAAACAGGCTTTAGGTTATTTAGAAGACGGTACAATGATAGTAGTTGACAATGCAAAACATTTAATAGGAAAGAATGTTGAAATAGAAATAGACAATGTTCTTCCTAAAGAGGCTGGAAGAGTAATATTTGCTTCTTTAGCTTCTTCTAAACCTAATAATAAAAAAAGACATGATAATAAACTGAGTTAAAAAAATATGATAATAGATCTTTCAGCTGAAATATATAATAATATGCCTCATTATCCCGATGATATTGATGTAAAAGTTTCAGCTGAAAACTATGAATATTTTAATATCACAAATATATCTATGTGCGTGCATACTGCAACCCATATTGACACTCCTCTTCATTGCATAAAAGGCAAAGATTCTGCTGCAAGTATAGATTTAAATTATTTTGTTGGAAATGCTTATTGTATTGATATAATGCCTGATAATGATAATAAAATAAATTTTGATGATAATTTCAATTTTGACATAATAAAAGAATGCAGTATACTTCTTATTAATACATATTGGCATAAGAATATTAATACAGAAAAACATTATAAAAATTTTCCATATTTGAGTGAAAGTTTTGCATATAAGCTTATAGATTTAAAAATAAAAACTATAGGAATAGATACTCCTTCTGTTGATTCTATTTCAAATAATAACTTGATACATAATATTTTATTTTCTAATGATATATGTATTGTAGAAAATCTTACAAATTTAGAAAAGGTATCTCATAAAAAATTCTTTTTCAGTGCAGCACCTTTAAAAATCATAGGAAGTGAAGGTTCTCCGGTTAGAGCCTATGCTATTATAGATTAATAATGATGATAAAAAATAATGATAGATAATATAAAAACCATGTCAGAAATTCTGCATGGTTTTTATATTTAATTAAAACAAAATTATTAGAATCTTATACCTATTTGTCCGCCTATATCAAATCCTCCGAATGTTACTTTCGGAGAACTTCCTTTCACTTCCATCACAGGAAAATCATAAGACATATATATACCCAAAGTAAAGTTATATAATAAAAGAAAATCTAAACTTGCTTTAAGATAAGGTATATATAAATTATTAAAATTATTTTGAAGCTGTTTTAAATCATATTTTTCAGTATGCTCTCCGCCGCTATTTTCTTTAGAGTAACTGCTTCCGCCAAGAGGAAATTTTACTCCAGCACCTACACCAATAGACAAAAATAATATATCAATTTTAGGCATTAAACCTATACTCAAGCTATCAAATGTTAAATTTTCTTTGTTAATATCTGATTTATAAGCGAATACATCTCTTTGATATCCAAAATCTAAAGCTATTCCTAAAGATAAAATACTTAAATCAAAATAATAATTAGGTTTTAAATATACCCCAAATTCAAAACCTCCATCTGGTTTATAAACTTTACTTTCCTTACCATCTTCATAAACAAAACCAATACCTGCTCCCAAAGGTACACTTAAATCAACTCCAAAACCGCTTTTAGCCATAAGATTTGTGCTTATAGTTATTATTAACATTGAAGTTATTAATAAAATTTTCTTCATAATATTGATCCCCTCTTTATATAAAATTAACTCTTTTTATAATATAATAATATTATATATTTTTTCAACTAATATATTTTATTATTATTTACTTTATAAAAAACTTATTCGCTTATTGAGTTTAGTAAATGAGTCTATAAGCATTATGCGAATTTATTAGACACTCATAATTTTTTTATTTCTATATTTACACATAAAAAATTATTCGCCAACTGTATCTAGTAAATAAATTTACTAGACGCTCATAATTTTTTTATTTCTTCTATGCTCAAATCTGTATTTTCACTTATTATTTTTATATCTATTCCTGATTCTTTTAATTTTTTAGCTATGGATATTTGCTGTTCTTTTTTACCTTGTTCTATACCCTCTCTTATACCTTCATCTCTCTCTCTTTTTAACATTATAGTTTGACCATATAAAAAAGCATCTCTGGCGTTATAAACTTCCATTTCTTCTTTACTTGATATAAATCTCTCATATTTATCTATTACTTTAGGCATAATATCGTTAACCTCCTTTAATTTATCTTTAACCTTATCTAAATCTTTAACTGTAAAAAACTCTATCCAAGATAATATTTT
>CASEHG010000213.1 GCA_949287565.1 uncultured Brachyspira sp. | reverse complement strand
TTTATTATAATTTTTAAAAAAAATAATTAATTAACATAATATTTTTAATTGACAAAACAATATATATATAATAGTATATTTACAATAAACATTTAACTTTTTCAATTATATAAAGGTTGTAAATAATTATGTTGTATCAAATTTTTTACCCATTAAGAGAATCATTTTTTGGTTTTAACCTATTTAGATATATTACATTCAGAACTGCAGGTGCTGTAGCTACTGCATTGATATTAGTACTTTTATTTGCACCTAATATCATAGAGAAATTAAGGAAATTAAATTTCGGACAAGTAGTAAGAGATGACGGCCCTGAAACACATTTAGTAAAAACAGGTACACCTACTATGGGCGGTATATTTATAGTAGGAAGTATATTGATAAGTGTGCTTTTATGGGCTGAATTAGATAATTTAAAAATAATACTTCTCACTTTATCATTGTTAATACTTTCAATAGCTGGATTCTTAGATGATTTCCTAAAAATAAAATATAAAAACTCAAAAGGACTTCCTGGAAAATATAAAATATTTTTTCAAACTTTTGTGGGAATTATAATAGGTGTTTATTTATACTATTTTGATAAATCAACTTTTTTAATGACATTTGAACTCAATCAAGGCATAGGAGTATTAGAAGCTGTAAAAGTGGCACAAGTTCCTTCTTCTACTATATTTTTGCCATTTGCAAGTACAATATATATAGACTTAAAAATTTTGTATATACCATTTGCTACATTTGTTGTAGTGAGTATGAGTAATGCTGTAAATTTAACTGACGGACTTGATGGACTTGCTATAGGTCTATTAATAATAATGTCTATGGCTTTAGCTGTTCTCTCTTATGTATCAGGAAACTCATTAATAGCAACTTATTTAAAAATACCTTTCATATCAGATGCAGGAGAGGTTACAGTTTTCGTAGGTGCTTTGATTGGTGCTGGTTTAGGATTCTTATGGTTCAATGCTCACCCTGCTCAGGTATTTATGGGAGATGTTGGAAGTTTATCTTTAGGCGGAGTTTTGGGTATTATAGCCTTATTCATAAAACATGAATTGCTTCTTGTTATAATAGGTGCTGTTTATGTGGCAGAGGCTTTAAGTGTAGTTTTACAAGTATTTTCCTATAAATTCTTTAATAAAAAACGTATATTCAAAATGGCTCCTTTACATCACCATTTTGAGAAATCGGGCTGGAAAGAAACTCAGGTGGTATTTAGATTCTATATTATAGGAATCATAATGGCTCTTATTGGTATAGCTACACTTAAAATAAGATAATTAAATATAATTTTTATGATAAGAAATAATTATCAAAAAGCGGACTTTGTTGTTTAATATAGTAATAATAATTTTTATTTAGCAATAATAAAAATTGTGAGCGTATGGCGAATTTATTTGTCATACATTGTAAGCAAATAATTTTTTAGCAATAATAAAATAAAAAATTGTTCCGAACTAGGACAAATATTTTTACAGAGCAAATAAAGAATTTTTATTTATAAATAATAAAAATTGTATGCATTTTACAAATTAACCGAAATCGGACAAACATTTTGAAAAACGATGTAACAATTTTTTATTTAAATAATTTGATTTATTCTTAATAATTGTTATATTTATAATACGGGTAGGGTGTAAATATAATTTAGGAAAAAATAATATGAAAGGAAAATTAATAGTATTAGAAGGTATTGATGGTTCAGGAAAATCAAGCATTGGTATGATGCTTACAGATACTTTGAATAGTATTGGAATAAAATCTATATATACTTTTGAGCCGACTCATGCCTATTATGGTTCTAAATTGAGAGAAAGCATGCTCTCCAAAGATTTAAAACCTGAAGAGGAATTATCATTATTTATAGCCGATAGAAAAGAACATATAAAACATATGATAAAACCTGCTATTAATGACGGATATGTAATAGTATTAGATAGGTATATGTATTCATCTATAGCATATCAAGGTGCTAAAGGAATTGATAAAGAATATATATACAATCTGCATAAAGATTTTATATTAGAAGCTGATTTAGTATTTATACTCCATCTTAATATAGAAACTGCCTTAAACAGAATCATGGAAAAAAGAGGATTCGTAGATAGATTTGAAAACAAGCATTATTTAGAAGAGGTTGATAAAATATTTAGCTCTTTTAATGCCCCATACATACATCATATAGATGCATCTAGAGATCAACAATCAATCTGCGATGAGATTTTAAATACTATAAAAGACTCTAAAATACTTCCTCTAGATTCTCTTCAATAAAATCTGATACTATTTGATTATTGGCAGTTTTTGTATAAGAAGTATTTCCTATGGATTTCTTATCCAAATTTTTTATATCTAATGCTAGTATATAAATAGAGCTTTTTTTAGTACCATCTTTTGCTGTATAAATATTTTGCCTTAATTCTCCGCTTACAAGTACATGTCTTCCTTTAAATAAACTAACTGCTGCCCTATCTGCATTATATCCCCAAGTAACTAAATCAAAAAAATATACTTCCTTTTGCAAAGTTCCGTTTGTATAATAGAATCGGTTATTAGCTATAGAAAATTTGCATAGAGATTTTCCATTTTTAGTTTTCATATAAGTTGGATCTTTTGTTAATCTTCCTTCTATTACTATAATATTAGCATTTCCTGACATATTAAAACTCCTATTAATTATTGTCTTTATGCTAATAGTTAAACAAATTTTTTTATCAATTTAAGCCTAAATTTAATAAAAAAAATTATAAAAATAAATAATATAAAGGAGAGTCCTCTTTTACATAAGGTTTTAATTCTTCAAATGTAAAACTTATCTCTGTTATTCCTACTGTATATGGAGATATATCATTAGCCTGCCATACGAAATTGACAGAATTAGGAAGTATCCTAAAACTTGAGCTTTCCAATGTTATAGAATTAAATTCATAATAATCTTCTCTAGCAGAGCCTGTTTTTAATATTTTATCTCTCATTAATGATATTAAATCAGCATTATTGAAGTCTAATATTAAATCTCTTATAGTGATAAGATTAGAACTTTCTAGTGAAAATACTTCTTGAATATTAGCTTTTTCAGCATGATCTCCGCCTGTATACAAAGATGAATAATTATCAAGTGCTATTATTTTATTGTCTATATAACCTACATTAATTGTATTATCTATTTCATAAGTGGTATTGCTAGCACCTACATATAAAAGTCCTTTCCATTCATTATAATAATTATCACATTCTTCTTTAAGATAATTTATAGATGATTCCATATCTACTGAATTCATATCAGTACTTTTACTAAATAAAAGTAAAGTTCTATGATAAGAAAATATAGAATTACTTATGCTTTCATTTTTATAATAATCCACTATATCAGCATAATATACAGGAAGATTTCTATTTAATGAAAACTCCATATCTTTAACTTCCTCTAATTCTTCATATCTTATTTCAGCATTTAATACTATATCATCACTTAAATTACCAACTATAGAAGCATGCATATTATTATTTTCATCAACTTCTTGTAAATTCAATTTCTTATTATTAATAGTACCTGTAATAACTGATTTTTTATTTTTTGTATAATAATAGCCGCTTACTTTTTTATCTTTTTCATTTACATAAAGATACATATCAGCCTTTTCTCCGGATATATTGCCTTCAAGTAAATAGAATTTAGACTCTTGTATTTCAGAACCATTTTTATTTTTTTCTGATGAACTATTTTGATTATTATTCTTACATGAAATAAATAACATAATAAGAATAAATACATACAAAGACTTCTTAAACATATATACACACCCTTAACTATTATACTTATAACTGTTAATATATAAATTAATGCCAATAAGTCAATACAAATCATCAAAATTATTATAAATAATTGACTTTTTATAAAATTAATAATATCATTGATTAACTATAAATTTCTTAAAAAAGAGGCTTAAATATGGAAAAAGTGCAAATAGAAAATGTTGAACTTACATTATCTCATCCGGATAATTTGAATATAAAATGGACAGGACAGAATGATTTAGTAAGACAGATAATGGCTTCTTGGCATTTAATTTCAGAAGATGATATACCTCTAAACCCTAGAATCGTAGGAAAACCGGGGGCTGGAAAAACTACTCTTTCATATTATGTAGGAAAAGAGCTTCTTAATAGAGATGTTTATATTTTTCAATGCACTGTAGATACAAGACCGGAAGATTTAATAATTATTCCTGTAATATCTGAAAACAATAAAATAAGTTATCATGCTTCTAGTTTGGTTACTGCTATGATTAAAGGCGGTGTAGCTATACTTGATGAAGGAAATAGAATGAGTGAGAAAACTTGGGCTTCGCTTGCTCCGCTTCTTGATGACAGAAGATATGTAGAAAGTGTAATAGCTGGAATAAAAATAAAAGCTCATCCTGATTTCAGAGTAATAGTTACTATGAATGATGATGCTAGTACTTTTGAGCTTCCTGAATATATTCATTCACGTTTACAGCCTACAATAGAACTTCCTTTCCCTGATGTTAAAGAAGAGTATGATATATTGAAAATGAATCTTCCTTTCGCTGATGATGAAATATTAAAAATTACTGTAGGATTCTTACAAAAATCACATATTAATAATGCTTCTTTTTCTGTGAGAGATGGTATTAATATGGCTAGATATGCTATGAAACTATATAAAAGTAATATTGCATCAAGCAGAGATACAGCATTTTTAATAGCATTAAAATCCGTACTTGGCACTGAAGGGCTTAGAATATTAAGTCTTAATATGGACGATAGAGATAATAAAGATCATAGAAGAAATATGGATGATGATGACAGCACTAGTATATACTGAAAATTTTTAAGTTTGTCAATATTTTTAATATATTGTATAATAATAATATGGATTTTAATTTAACAGACGAAGAAATAAAATTTTTGAAAGCTTTTCATAAAAAAGTTAAAGATAGAAAAATAGCTGATAAAGTAAAATGTGTTGTAGCTTTGGCTCAAGGTTTTAGTTTTGAAGATATTGCTAA
>CASEHG010000212.1 GCA_949287565.1 uncultured Brachyspira sp. | reverse complement strand
ATAAGGATCTGCTTTTTTACATCCGTCTTTGAATCCCATAGAAGCAGCAATTTTGAATGCCATTTCTGATGAGTCTACTGGGTGGAATGAACCGTCAAATGCTGATACTATAACGTCAAGCATTGGATAGTTAGCAAGAACACCTGTATTCATAGATTCTACACAACCTTTTTCTACAGCTGGTATATATTCTCTTGGTACTGCTCCTCCAACTATTTCATTGTTGAATTTGAATCCGCCGTTTGGTTCATTAGGTCCAATTCTTAGCCATACATCACCATACTGACCTTTACCGCCTGACTGACGTACGAATTTACCTTGTACCTCAACTGTTTTCTTGATACCTTCTCTATAAGATACTTGAGGACGTCCAACATTTGCCTCAACTTTATATTCTCTTTTCATTCTATCACAGATGATTTCTAAGTGAAGCTCACCCATACCTGCGATGATTGTCTGTCCTGTTTCTTCATCAAAGCTAACTCTGAATGTTGGGTCTTCTTCAGCAAGTCTTGATAAAGCAACTGACATTTTATCTCTGTCGCCTTTTGTTTTAGGCTCTATAGCAACGTTAATTACTGGTTCTGGGAAGTTAATTGATTCCAAGATGATAGGAGCATTTTCAGGACATAATGTATCACCTGTTGTAGTTTCTTTAAGCCCTACTGCTGCTGCTATATCGCCAGAGTATACTTGTTCAATTTCTTCTCTTTTATTAGCGTGCATCTGAAGTATTCTTCCGATACGCTCTCTCTTACCTTTTGTAGCATTAAGTACATAAGAACCAGATTCTAATATTCCAGAATAAACTCTTAAGAATGCTATTTTTCCAACGTGTGGGTCTGTCATTATTTTGAATGCTAATGCACTGAATTTCTCATCATCTGATATTTTTCTTTTTATAACATTACCATCTAAATCAGTACCTTCTACTTCAGGTTTATCTATAGGAGATGGTAAATAATCAACTATTCCATTAATTAATACTTGAATACCTTTGTTTTTGAATGCTGTACCGCAGAACATTGGGAAGAAGTCAGCTGTTAATGTAGCTGTTCTTATAAGTCTTTTTATAGTAGGAACATCTATTTCCTCACCTTCAAAGAACTTATTCATAGCATCATCATCATATTCAACTATTGCTTCTAATAAAGAATTTCTATATTCTTCTGCTTTTTCTTTTAATTCAGGTCTGATTTCTCTTTCTTCCATTTTCATACCATCTTCAGAAACCCAAATTATTTCTTTCATATTTACTAAGTCAACAACACCCTCGAAATTACTTTCTGCACCTATAGGTATAACTACAGGGTGACTGTTAGCTTTTAATCTATCTCTAGTTTGATCTAAAACAGCGTAGAAATTAGCACCTATTCTATCCATTTTATTAACAAAAATAGCTCTAGGGATTTTATAGTTACTTGCTTGTCTCCATACTGTTTCACTTTGAGGCTGAACACCACCTACTGAACAGAAAACACCTACTGCACTATCTAATACTCTTAAAGATCTTTCTACCTCAGCAGTGAAGTCAACATGCCCTGGAGTGTCTATCAAATTAATTCTGTGACCATTCCAAAAACAAGTTGTTGCAGCAGAAGTAATTGTAATACCTCTTTCTCTTTCCTGTTCCATCCAGTCCATTTCAGCTGCACCTTCATGAACCTCACCTAATCTATGTGTTTTACCTGTAAAGAATAATATACGCTCACTTAAAGTAGTCTTACCAGCATCGATGTGAGCCATAATACCAATATTACGTGTGTTTTCTAACGAAATTTGACGTGCCACTTAAATATTCTCCTTAAAATTACCACCTGAAGTGTGCGAACGCTTTGTTACCTTCAGCCATTCTATGAACTGTATCTCTCTTAGCTACTGCCTGACCTTTACCATCTATTGCATCTACTATTTCATTTGATAAACGCTCTATCATACTTCTTCCGCCTCTTTTTCTTGAAGCATCTATAAGCCAAGTGAATGCTAAAGAATTTTGCCTGTCTGGTCTTACATCAACAGGAACCTGATATGTAGAACCGCCAACTCTTCTTGATTTTACTTCTACACGAGGCTTAATATTTTCTATAGCTTCATTAAAAGCCTCTAAACCATCTTTACCTGTTTTCTCTTTAACTAAATCCATAGCTTTATAAAATATATTTTCAGCTTTACTTTTTTTACCGTCATACATTAGTTTATTTATAAATTTACTAATAACAACGCTTCCATAAACTGGATCAGCATCTATTTTTCTAGTTTGTGCTCTTCTTCTTCTAGCCATATTACTTTACTCCATTAAGCCTTTGGTTTTTTAGTACCATATTTACTTCTAGCTTTCATTCTCTTTTCTACACCTGTAGCTTCACGGCTTCCGCGAACTATGTGATAACGACAACCAGGCAAGTCTTTAACCCTTCCTCCTCTTATAAGTACGCGGTTGTGTTCCTGTAATGTATGGTCTATACCAGGAATATAAGCTGTTACTTCCATACCGTTAGTTACTCTTACACGAGCAATTTTACGCATAGCTGAGTTAGGTTTTTTTGGTGTAGTTGTTGTCACACGAGTACAAACCCCTTCTCTTTGCGGACATTTCATTAATGCAGGCGACTTTGTTTTATTTATTATGCGCTTGCGACCTTTTCTTACTAATTGATTAATTGTAGGCATAAAATACAAAACCTCTAATTCTTTATTTTTTTACAAGCCAATCCGTTTCAAGGAATGACAATATTAATATTTTTTTATTAAACTTCAAACACGAAACAGTATATCAACTGAGCAATTATAGTATTAAAACCTAATTAATAGTGAGAAAACCATACTATACGCTTTAATCGCTTTTATGAAAGTGAGAGCATTATAAAACAACTATACAAAAAAATCAATAGTATTTAATAGTTTTTTTACTATTTTTTAATATTTTCACTAATATTTTCTTATTATTAGTCGCTAATAAATATTTCAAATTTTATCACTTAGCAATTATTATATTTTTTAGATTTTTTAATTTTTTATCTTTGCTAAAATAAAAATTCTTAAAATCAAATTAATTATATAATTAAATATAACAATTTTATTTAAAGTAAATCAATCAGTATTTTCAAATTATAAAAAACTAATCACAAAACCTTTATTAAATACAATATAATTTAATATCAAATATTGCAAAAAAATTATATTTATAGCATAATTACTATCAATAATATTTTAGGAATTATTTATGAACAGTATAAATCAAAATGAAATATCAAAATTAAAATTCGATGATAAAGGCTTAATACCAGCCATAGTTATAGATTATTATACAAAAGAAGTTTTAACTCTAGCATATATGAATAAAGAAAGTCTTGAAATAAGCATCAAAGAAGAAAAAACTTGTTTCTATAGCAGAAGCAGACAAGAATTATGGAGAAAAGGTGAAACATCTGGAAATTATCAGCATATACAATCAATAAAAAGCGATTGTGATAATGATGCTTTAGTTATAGAAGTTATAAAAGACGGACCTGCCTGTCATACAGGAAGCGAATCTTGTTTCTTTAATGAAGTATATTCAAAAGAAGATTATAAAGATTTTTCTATTGACAAACTTTATGAACTCATAAAGGGAAGAAAAATCAATCAAACAGAAGGATCATATACAACTTATTTATTCAATAGCGGAATAGATAAAATACTAAAAAAAGTTGGAGAAGAATGCACAGAAGTTATAATAGGTGCTAAAAACGACAGCAATAAAGAAACTATATATGAATTATCCGATTTACTTTATCATAGTTTAGTTTTGATGGTGGAGAAAGGAATAACTATTAATGATATAAAAAATGAATTAGCTAGCAGATCTATAATAGATAAAAAAGAAAAACAAAAAAGTATGAAATAATAAAAAATTATAGCACATAATATTTTTAACCTTACAAAAATTTATTTATAAAAGAATCAGCATTATACAAATATATACATAAAAAATTTTATTATATCACTAAAAATTACACAAAATATATGTTTTATTTTTCATTTAAAACAAATTTAAATACAATTTTAATAAAACTAACATACATTATAAAATTTGTAATCAAAAAAAAATAGAAAATGTAAAATAAATATTGTGTTTTTTTAAAAAAAACTAAAAAAAATAACAAAAATGTAAAAAAACACAAAAAAATATATAAAAACATATAATTTAAAATTGTAATATTTTACTTAGTGATTTATAATATTAAAATATTATAAAAAATATTTTAATTTATGGAAATATGCTATGAAAACACTATCAATTATTTCACTTATATCTATAATTTTAATGATATCATGTACAAAAGATTATGGAGTAAAGATTACTAAACCAGGAGCTGATTTAATACTTTCAAAAATGCAAAGCGGTAATTGGGCTGGTGCATCTGCTAATGGAAATAATCTTACTATTAACGGAGGGAGCGGAAATCTTAACGGAAGCTACAATTTTGAAGAACCTGTATTAGGTATAGGCGGAATATACAAAGATAGTAATGGCGGATACATAATGGCTGCTCCTGCAGGAGATGAACTTTATGTTGTAAAAATGAATGATGAAGCTAAAAAAGCAGTAGATGCTATACTTGATGTTCTAGATAAAGAAGGCGGAGAAGCTGTTGTTGGAAATTTGGTATCTGCTATTATAGATAAAGGTGCTGATAAAATAGATTTAAGCAATTCTGATGAAATATTAAAAGGTACTAATTTACCTGCTGATAAAAAAGCTGAAATTGAAAGTATATTAAAAAATTCTCAAGGCGGATTCACTGCCGGAGAAGCTATTAAATAAAATATATTGGTTCTTATTATGAAAAAAATTTTTATATTATTATCTGTTTTATTTTGTTTTAATGCCTATGCTTCTGCTAAAGGACTTCCTCTTTCTACAGAAGTAACAGGAGAGGATTACAGTTGGATAAAAGGAAGACAAATGATAAGCGTCAATTTAAATCCTGGCGGTGCTGTTTTTTATCCTTTATTATTCAATACTGCTGTAAATAATGCTGCAAATCTAAGCGGATTAGCCGGCATCAATTTAGGAGATATCAATAAATATTTTGATTATGCTGATGCTAAAGGTTCTGCTTGGTATATACCTGCTATTTCATATTCATTATTTGTTCATAATCAAATAGCCTTGGAAACAGGAATAGGTGTTTATTCAAGCACTTATGATTTGACTATAACAAAAGAAAATGCAGGAAAATTATTAGAAGCATTAGGACATGGAAGTTATACTAGTGTTGTTGGTAAAGATACAACTTTCAATGCATCATTTATATTTATGCCTGTAACATTCGGAGTAAAATTTTACGGGCCTAAAAGACAATTCTATAATGCATTTCGTTTCGGAATAGATGCTTTCTTCTATACTGTAACTACAGATAATGGACTTACTGGTATAAAGACAGAGCATACAGTTCATGATGCTGCTTTATATATTTCTTATGAGTTGGGCTGGAATATAGAATTATTCCCTACTAAAGAATGGAGAGTAAAACCAACTATAGATATAGCGATACTTGAAATAGGATATTATGTAAGACCTTGGACTCAGAATGTATATAATACTGTAACAGGCGGGGTTACTTCTTTGACTGCTGGTTTCTCTGCATTCAATATTCCT
>CASEHG010000211.1 GCA_949287565.1 uncultured Brachyspira sp. | reverse complement strand
TATATAATCTATACCAAAAAAATTAACAAATATAAACATAATGGAATAAAAATGAAACTCATTAAACAATTTGCTGTAATATTTTCTATATACTCAATATCTGATATTCTAAGTAAAACTTTTAAATTGCCTATACCTGGAAATGTAATAGGTATGATGCTTTTATTTATATTATTATTAACAGGAATAGTAAAAGAAAGCCATATAGATGAAGCAAGCGAATTATTAATAGCTAATATGTCATTATTATTCATACCGGGAACTTTGGCTATAATAGATGAATATCAATATATAAAAGATGAAATTATACCATTTGTAGCAATATGCATATTTATGGCAGTAATTATTATGATAAGTACAGGGTTATGCTCTCAGTTTTTTGAAAAATTATTTTCCAAATTAAGGAAATAAGATATTTAATTAATAGCATAATCATAACTATTTAAATACTAAATATATACATTTAAAGGCAGATATGAATATAAAGTAGACGATTAAATTATTTAGTATTATTATATTAGATAACAATAAATAAGCAAGACAAGTGACAAGTAATGAAATTATTTTAGGACTGTTTGACTTGTTGAGCATAACAACAAAAAAAGTGCCACAGGTACACAGGCGTGTGACTTAATTTATTAAGCGAAGCAATTAGGCATTTTACGGTTGGCTAACATAACAACAATAGGCAAGACAAGCAGTTGAGTAATGAAATTACTCGTGACTATTTGACTTCCCGAGTATAACAATAAAAAAAGTGAGCCGAAGAGCAAGTAACTTCAGTCAATGGCTTATAATAGCGAACCAAGTAGGCATTTTCGGTGGGTTAACATAACAACAATAGGCAAGACAAGCCGCCGAGTAATGAAATTACTCGGGACTATTTGGCTTGTTGAGCATAACAACAATAAGGATTAATATATGAAAGAATTATTTATACAAAACCCTATTATACCAATAGTTATAACTTTAATAGCATATATAATATCATACACAATATACATAAAAACAAAATTACCTATTTTAACTCCATTAGTAACAAGTGTAATATTAGTTGGTTTTTCTCTGTATTTTATGCAAGTTCCATATAGTGTTTATAATGAAAGCGGCGGTAAATTTATAAATGCTTTGGTTGGACCTGCTACAGTTGTTTTAGCCCTTCCAATATATAGAAATCTTCCTATATTAAAAGCTAATTTAGCCGTAATATTTATCAGCATAGCTATAGGAAGCTCAATAGGTATAATAGGAATATTCATATCTGCTAAATTGATGGGTATATCTGATGCATTATTCCCTTCCCTACTTACCAAATCTGTAACAACTGCTATTGCTGTGGATATCACTTCTAATATGGGAGGAATAAGATCCATAACTATTTTGTCTGTTATTATATCCGGTGTTACAGGTGCTATTCTTGCCCCTACCGTATGTAAAATATGCAAAATAAAATCATCATTAGCTATAGGACTTGCTATTGGTACATCTTCCCATGCTGTTGGAACTAGCAAAGCTATAGAATTGGGAGAAACTGAAGGTGCTATGTCAGGACTTGCAATAGGTATTGCCGGTGCTTTATCCGTTATACTTATACCAATACTATATAAACTTCTTTTGATAATATGGGGATAAAATCATCTTATTCTTGATTCCATTATATCAATAATATCATTATTCTTGAAATATACACTGAATATATTTTCATCATCTCCGCAGTCAACTTTGGAATCTATACTGCCGTCTTCATTGATTTTTATTAGTATTTTATATATCTCCAAATTATCATACCAATTATCATCTACATCTATAAACATAAAATCGCCGTAAGCTGTTTTTAATTGTTCCCTAGAATCTGATAATATAGAAATATGATCTTTCAAATTATTTATAATATCTTCTAATTTCCAAATTTTATGAATACCTATATCAAATAAACTTTCTAATTGTTTACCGAAAATTTTCATAGGTTTAAATACTTTATATAATTTCCAATCATCTTCATTTATATTTGCAGCTTCTACATCTACTAAGTCTTCTACATTTATCATAATCTTCTCCGTCATTTTAGAATAGTTTTTATAAATACTTTTTAATTGATTTTCTTATTTATCATATATTTTATTTATTATACATAATGAAGGTAATGTAATTATTGAAAATATAATTATACTATAAAAAATACCCTCTGCATCTAAATTATATTTTTTATTATAAATCATTTCTGTTTCTTTTCTAAAAGGTGTCGGCTTGCTGTCTCCGTCAGGGCCTTTGCATTCTTTTTCTGAAAACATCACCAAAAGCATAAATGATAATATAAATAAATATTTTTTCATAAATAAAATCTCTTTTAGTTTTACTGCGTATAATTTTTAGTATATTAAAAAAAGTTAATATGTCAATACTTGTATAAATGCTAAATAAAATTTATTTACAATATGGAATAATGGTTGTTAAAAAATATAAACAGAAAAATCACCACTTTTTATTTATAACTTCATTATAAGTTGGTATGGAATCTATTGCCCCTTTTCTAGTAACAGTTATATTAGAAACTTTTGTAGCAAAAATTATAGCTTCTTCTATAGATTTATTATCAGCTATCATTCTTACAACTCCACCAAGAAAACTATCACCTGCTGCGGTAGTATCCAAAACATCAACTTTATAGGCATCAAAATGTTTTCTTCCTTCTTTATTTATAAAATCGCATCCATTAACACCCAAAGTAAGTATTATATTTTTCACTCCGCATTCAAATGCATAGTCTATACCGCCTATAATATCTATCTCTGTTTCATTAGGTATCAATATATCAACATAGCTTAAAAAATCTCTGCTTAGCTTTACAGCCGGAGAAGGATTTAGTACAACTGTTTTTCCTAGCTTTTTAGCAATATATGCAGCATATTCAGCTATTTCTAATGGAATTTCAAGCTGCATTACTATAATATCATATAAAGATATTAATTCTTCTTTTATATCATCTTTTGTAATTAAAGCATTAGCTCCTTGCGCCACAATAATATTATTTGCACCATCATCAGTAACAGTAATAACAGCAATACCGGTAGAAACATTATTTTTTATTATTAAATTATCAGTATTAACATTATTAGAAATTAAAGCATTGCATAAATCTTTTCCGAAACTATCATCTCCTACAGCTCCGAGTATGCTTACATCACCGCCTAATTTTCCTATAGCACAAGCCTGATTTGCCCCCTTTCCTCCATTTCCTGTATAAAAATTGCTGCCTAATATAGTTTCTCCTTCTTTAGGAAAACGAGGAGCTGTTACTACTAAATCTTTATTTATGCTTCCTATAATTAAAATCTTTTTACTCATATATAAACTCTAATTCATTTAAAAATTTATTATTTTGCATTTACGGTATTATTTAAAGCAAAATCATTAGCACTTTCTTGATCTTTTTTATCATAATCTTTAAGAGGTATTTTATTTCTTATACCAGCATAAATTGTAGGAACTATGATTAATGTAAACATAGTAGAAACTACAAGCCCTCCTAATAATGCTATAGCTAAAGGCTTATACATTTCATTTCCGCTTCCTATACCTAAAGTCATAGGCAATATACCTAATATAGTGGTAAGAGTTGTCATAAGTACAGGTCTTAATCTTCTTTTACCGGCAAGCAAAGCAGATTCATCTCCGTTTATATGTTTTTCATGCATAAGCTGATTCATATAATCAATTAATACTATACCATTATTAACAACTATTCCAATTAAAACTATAAAGCCTACAGCACTATAAGCATTGAGTGTGGTATTAGTTATAAATAAAGCAATGAGCGAACCGGCAAATCCAAAAGGTATTGCAAATGCTATTACAAATGGTGCTATCAAAGATTCAAACTGACTAGCCATAATAGCATAAACTAAAACTAAAGCCAAAACCAAAGCCTGTATTAACTGTCCAAATGCTTCATTCATATCCTCATAATCTCCGCCATAATTTATAGATATGCCATTTGGTATGAATACATTATTATCTATATTATATTTTATTTCAGCAATAACCTCATTTAAAGGTCTTCCATAAACACTAGCAATTACAACTGTAAATCTTTTTCTGTCTTTTCTCTCTATTCTATTCGGCCCGTAACTTTTTACTATATCTGCTATTGAGGATAATGGTATCAATATGCCTTTTACAGGTATACTCACTTTTTTTACATCATCTATTGTAACTTTGTCAATATTTTCTAATTGAACATTAACATCTATATCTGTAAAGTCAGAATTTTCAGGTGTTATTGTAGTAGCTGTTTTTCCTGCAAAACTTGTATTTATGATTCTTGCTACATCATTAACTTTAAGCCCCATTTTAGCAGCTATATCTCTATTAACATATATTTGAAGTTCTCTGTTTGATTCATCAATATCAACCATAGCACCTCTGACACCTTCTATATTTGATATTGCACTTACTATTCTATTTCCAAGTTCTTCTGCCTGCCCAGCATCATCTCCAAGCATCTCTATTCTTATAGCCTCACCTGTTCCTCCTCCTGAAGCTGAACCTAATGCATTAATATTTATTCTGGCTGGATATTTCTGTAGTTTTTCTCTTGTAAGTTCAACATAATCTTCAATAGTCCCTTTTCTTCCTTTGCTTTTAGATTTTAATTCTATTCTTATATTAGCATTATTTGCCTCATCGCCTTTTCTTATCCTTGACTGAATTTTTACTAAATCATCTTTAACTATATCTCTTATATCATTTTCCATAAGTTCAATAAATGATTGAGTTTGTTCGTATTTGGTACCTATAGGCATAGTTATACGAACCATAAACTGTCCCTCATCTGTTTTAGGAAATCCTTCCTTACCAATAAACATAACCCCTAAAAATATTACAGTAAATACCAATATCATAGATGGTATCAATACAGTCTTTTTTCTTCTTATTGAAAAATGCAAAATTTTATCATAGAGTTTACTCATATTATCATGTATGTATTTATTGCTTAAAGCTTCAAATTTTGAAAAAAGCTTTAATTTTTTATTTGTTATGAGTCTTGCTCCAAACATAGGAACTATTAAGAGAGCAACTAATAAAGAGGCTATCATTGATACTGTAACTGTAATGCATAAATCTCTGAAAACCTGACTAACCATACCCTCAATATATAAAAATGGAAGAAATACAGCAATAGTGGTGAAAGTAGAAGCTGAAATTGCAAGAGATACTTTATAAGCTCCATTGATAGCTGATGAATACTTTCCATATCCATGATGCCTATAATAAAATATATTTTCAAGCACTACAATAGAATTATCAACCATCATTCCTATTCCAAGTACAAGCCCTGAAAGAGATATTACATTTAAAGTAACTTTCATAAAATACATAAGTGTAAAAGTTACTATTATGGAGATAGGTATTGATATAGCTATTATTGATACAGTTCTAATATTCCACATATAAATCATAAGAACTATAACAGCAAAAAGTCCTCCCTGCCAAGCAGCATCAAGAACTCCTGCTATAGCCTCATTTATACTGTCGGCTGTATTAAACATTATTTCATATTTTACGCCCTGAGGAAAATTATATTCTTCTAATTGCCTTATTACATTTTTTGAAACTTCTGCGGTATTAGCTCCGGATTCTTTACTTACAGCTATTGATATAGAATTTTCTCCGTTAATCTTTATAATATTAACATCATCATCATAACCCTGATAAACCTCTGCTAAATCCTGTATTTTTACTACAGAAGCATTTCCCATGCTATCTTTTTTTAAAGTGATAATTGTATTTTTTATATCATCAACACTATTTATCTCTCCCATTGTTCTTATTGTATATCTGTAAAAACCCTGATTTGCCTGTCCGCCTACTAAGTTATTATTATCTCTGGCAAGCACCATAGCTATCTCATTTATATTAATATTATATGCTTTTAATCTATTCAAATTAACATCTATTTTTATTTCATTTTTTAATCCGCCTAAAACTTCAGCCTGAGCAACACCTTTAGCCTGTTTTATCTGCGGTGCTATTTGATTATCTGCTATATTATATAAAGCTGCCTGATCATTCATACCGTAAACAGCAACCTCCATTAATGATGTATCGTCCATATTAAATTTTCTTATCACTGGTGTATCTGCATTATCTGGAAGCAAATCTGTAATCTGTTCCAATGCCTCTCTTATATCTTCTGTTGCTTCAGTTAAATCAGTACCCCAATTAAACTCTACCAGTACATTTGAAAAATTTTCTATTGAAGTAGAAGTTATATTTTTTATATTATTGACAGTGGCAACAGCACCTTCAACTAATTTTGTAACAGATTTTTCTATTTCTTCAGGTCCTGAATTTCTATAGCTTGTATAAATGCTTACATAAGGAACTTCAATACTAGGCATAAAATCTATTGATAGTTTTGATAGGCTCACAATACCTAATATAATTACTGATACAATAACCATAAGTATAGTTACTGGTCTTTTTACAACTGTTTCTATTATTGTCTTCATAATCAAACTGTTTTCTTAATCTGTATTTTATAATACTTTATCAAATATTATAGCATATTAGACGATAAAGTGTAAAAAAAGTTTCAAGCATATACTAATAAATTAAATAATCTATATTAATTAAAGCATTTTTTAATTACATTTCAATGAAATATCATCGAATAATCATTCAAATATTATGCCATTATTGATATTTAATACATTAGAGCAAGTAAATATCATTTAATAATAAATATTAAAAAATATATAAAATTGTATTGATTTTTTACAATATTCATTTATAATAAAATAAATTTAATAATACATTTAAATTCGTATTTAAATGCGTAAAGACATGTAATTATATTTTACATTTACTACAATTATATAAAATAAACATTAATAATGTTTATATAAAAACAATCAAAAGGAGTTCAAATTATGAACAAAAAAATTTTATCAATTATTTTCACATTATTTTTAGCAGGGCTTTTATCTATCAGCTGTTCTAATAAGGACACAACAGGACCTGGTGATAACGGCGGCGGAAGCACTACAATTCCAACTATTCCAGAAGACGGTACTGGTATAAATTCAAGTTATGCACAATACAAATTTTTTGCTGGTACAGATGAACCATTAATTTTAACACTTAATGGCGGTACTACAAAAAATATAACTACTAAAGAAGAGTTTCAAATGAGTGTATCTAAAAATGATCCTAATTTACAAGATGAAAATGCTGGAGCCATATTAATAAAAATGCCTGCATTAAAAGATATAGGATTTTCATCTGATGTTATAAGAATTCCTGCTAAAAATATATTATCAGAAAGCCTTTCTAAATACACAATACATACTCTTTATTTCCTTAATGCTGATAAAACTATATGGGTTGAATTAAAAAGTAATGGTACTATTAGTATAAATCGCGAATTACAAATGGATGTTACATTAACAAAAATTACAGCAGAAAAAGATAAAGACCCTGTAACTGAAACTTATAACTTAAAGACAAAAAGTAAAATAGCAAATAAAGATAATATGGAAATGGGTTCAAACGTACAACCTATAGATATAGGAAATGCTGAAATAATAGATCCAAATTATTAATAATAAATAAAACAATAATTC
>CASEHG010000210.1 GCA_949287565.1 uncultured Brachyspira sp. | reverse complement strand
ATATACAAAATAAACTTTTTCCAATAATCAATAAAGAAATGCCTAGATATATGGGGCAAACTAATTTTGTGAGTAAATATATACCTGAAATTTTTGTCGGTGTTTCTCAAGGAGCAATTGGAGGCGATTTAGATAATACGGCTTTTAATCTCAAAAATATGTATGGCGGTACTTCATTAGGAGATTTAAATATTTTCAATGAGTATCCCAAACATGAGGCTAGAGTTTTTAAAATGGAGCCTGAAGAATATTATATTGGAATAGATATTAATAGAATAGAAGAAATCAATGAGCTTTATGCAAGAGATGAGAAAAAAGCAGGAGAAGAAATTTTAAATTACATTGCACAAAAACTTGTATCAAGGCTTGGACTTTTAAGAGAAAGAAATTTAGCAGCAAAAGTTACAGATGCAGAACTTTACGGAAGTACAAACACAGTTGATTTAACTGCTAAACCAATAAGCACTTGGACAGAAGCTGATATTGATAATTTCTTTTCTTCATTTATAGATTTAGCAAAATATTTGAATTATGCTGTAGGCGGAAATTTATTTAATGATAAGATGGAGCTTCAAGATAATGGACAGAAACTTTATATAGTTATTCCAATAGATGTATATATAAAACTTCAAGGTTTATTCAGATTATTTTCTAATTATATATCAATGATAGGAAATGATGCGAACGGAAAATATAAAGCATTCAGACCAGATATTTTTAATGCAGTAACAAGCGGAATAACTGTTGTAGGAACTGCATTCAGAGTTGCTGATGATCATGAAGTTGATCAAAAGTATCAATTAGAAAATCTCACAGATATATGGACAGGATCATCAATTTATATGTTTACAACTTCATCTAATATATTAGATATGGCTTCAATAAAAGAGGTAGTATATTTAAATCATGATATAAGAGAGGTTGATATATTAGGTAATAATTTATGGAGAACAAGAACAAAGAGATGCACAGTAGCTTCTAACCCTTACGGCTTCTGCAAAATAGATTTGAGCTTGTCTTAATTTAAATCAAGTATATATACCAAACAATTATATTTTGTCAAAATAAGTTTTTAAATTTTAATGTTTGCGGGGACTAGCCCCCGCACCCCCAGTTCTTTTATTGGTATAAAAGAACCAAAAGAACTGCATTTTATATAAATTATCATTTGAAAATAATTTAAATATATATTTTAAGCTTTAATTATAAATTATGAACTTGCTATTTATATAGATTATAGTATTGCGTTTTTTGGTACTTTTTTGAGCGACAAAAAAGTACATTAATAAATATAATTAAGAGGCAGTATGTCAAAGAAATCTTTATTATTCTTTTTAGAAAACAGTATTACAAATAAAGAAATAAAAGCTAATGATTATGTTGTATCAAGAGTGGGTTATTTCTTTAGAGATGTGCATGAGAGAAGATGCAAAGTTATAGTGGAAAGTGATTTAAATATATCTTTAAGCGATTCATTTTTGATTATAAGCAAAGAGGAAGCAGAGGAGCTTATAAGAGAGAAGATGAGGCCTAATGATGTAATAAATTATCTTAAAGAAGAAAATAAAAAATTAAAAGATAAAATAAAAGAGCTTGAGGCTTGATTTATTTTTATGTGCTGTATTAAATTATATTTCATTATATTTTGAGGCAGTTCATTAAAACTAAAAAGGAATTAGCATGCAGGAATATATTTATGAGCCTGATATAGATTATTTTAAAAGCATATTTAAAATGTTCAACTATGATGATATTGATACAGAATTTTTAAAAGATCAGCTAAAAAATTATACCATTCAATTTAGAAGAATGATTTTAAATATGAATTATACAGAGCCTACAGAAGAAAACGGACTTCCTTTTATATCCATAAAAAATTATATATGCTATGAGGCAGCGAGACTTTTAACTGTTAATTTTGTTTCAAACAGCGATTTAATAAATTTTATTCGTACAGAAAGTTTACGTTTAAAAGAGCTTGCTATAAAAGATTTATCAAGCATTGTAGTTGGAGAAAATAGTTATGATAGTGTTCGTTTGGACGGCGATATAAAGAAGCCTTAATAAATATTGATGCTATTTAAAACTTTTAAGTTTGTCAATTTTATATTTTTAAGCCTACGGTGATAAGCATACAAAGTACGCCTACGGAGAAGAACTATATTTTTTATCTAAAATAATAGTATTAGACCAAGTTTGATGCATATTCTTAAAATATTAAACTGTAGTATGTGCGTTTTTTGCAACTTTTTTGTGCGGCAAAAAAGTTGATTATATATTTATAAAATATAAAAATTGATAAATATAATTATTTTTTTATTTAGTTTTCAATAAGTCTATTATATACATCTAAAAAATAAAAATTAAAAAGGTTATGATATGATACATTTTAAAAATAGTGTTATATATGTTTTAGATAATTTCATGAATTTTATGGCTGATGAATATATAGATTTTTCAGGCAATAAAGTTCAGGGAGAAAATAATTTAAACAGCCTATTAGATGATAAATTAAAAATAGATTGTTTTAGTTTAGGTGCTGTTAAGTCTATGAGTAAATCATTTCTTTGGGCTACAATATCAGAAGGAGAGAGCAGAGGGAGCAATTCATACATAGGAGATTCAGCAGGTTTTGCAGATGATATATCTTTAAAAGCTACGGTATATAAAGAGCTTAAAGCAGGTGAATCATTTCTTGCATATACTATGATTCCTTTAGCACTCAATCAGGCTTCTCGTTATTGGATATCAAAATTAAATGATGAAGGCGAGCGTATAGCCTTATCGCCTGTTATTAAATGGGAATCTCCTTCCTTTGACAGTGAAAATAATAAAAGACAATTTAATGATTTTTCATCTATTAGAGGCGTGAGTTTTTCTCTTGATATTAATTTTAGAATTATGACTGGGAGTTATTTAAATGAAGTTCTTTACTAATTTAATTAATAAAGCATTTAATAAAAAAGTTTATGATTATGTTCAAAACAGAGATAAACTTTATAAAATAAAAATTACTTCTTCTTCGGAAAATGCGGTTATTACAATGAATGAAGAAAAAAAATATTTTGGTGCTTATAAAAATGGAGAAGTTATAAATTATCAAGTGAGTATGGAAGGCTATCAAACAAAAGAGGGAAGTATAACAGTTGATAATAGAGATATTTTGGAGAATGTAGTTCTAGAAAGTATTTGATTAATAAAATATTATCAGCACGCGGTGAATAAAATTTTATATATAGTTTTTATTATATTATTATTTTATTTATATTTTTGTATGAGTTTAACGCGTGTTAATTATAGTGTTTATTTAATTAAAGTTTGGGGTGGGCGGGCGGGGTGATAATAGTTAAAAATAAAAATAATATTATTATATTATGCAGAGGCGAATAATGAGCATTTTTGATTTGAAAGGT
>CASEHG010000209.1 GCA_949287565.1 uncultured Brachyspira sp. | reverse complement strand
TATATAAGTAAATTATAACATAAATAGTAAAAAATTTATATACATAAACTTTAAAATATTATGATAACTTTATATTATTTGCTTTACTTTTAAAATACTTTCTATATAATTAATATGTAAGTTTTCTAAGTAAATGGACATATTTATGAAATATACTAAAAAAATTATATTAATTCTTATAACATTATTAGTATTACTATCATGCAGCGACATGCCTACAGGAACAAGAAATCGTCTAAAACTAAAAGACAGAACAGGCAGATACTCAGTTAAAGGCAATTTTAATAAAGATATAACATTAGATTTCATAGTATTTGAATCAGGAAACATTAATTTTATAGGAAGTAAAGCAGATACAGCAAATAATCTAGGAACTTATGTACTTGGAAGCCCTGAAAGTACAAATAAAACCTTTTCTTTTGATATAAAAGAAACTATAAATGGAGTGGCTCCAAATACTTATTATATAGATTTTTTATATTCTACATTAAAATATTCTAATAATGAAATTACATTTGAAAAAACTTCAGACAGCACAAATACAAAATTTTATGAAAGAGTAGGAATATATTATAGTCAAAATAAAAACAATAAAATTACAGTATCAAAAAATAAAATAGAATGGAGTTATTTTACTGATGCATATATTGATATAGCTGATTCATATACTGAAGAAATGGTATTTACTAAAACGGTTCCATTTACAAATGCAAATAATGAAAATCATAGCTTTACTATAACATTTACTTTCACAGATAATTCAATAAAATTAAAATTTACTATAACAGATCCCGCATATACTCAATATAACAAAGAAGAAGAATATAGAATAATTTGGGAATAAAAAATTAAAAGGTCATAATTTATGATAAAAGTATCAGTTGTTTTGCCTATATATAATGTAGAAAAATATTTACCTAAATGTTTGGAAAGCATTATAAATCAAACATTAAAGGATATAGAGATAATATGTGTTAATGATTGCTCTCCCGATAACTCTGAAAACATAATAAAGGAATATGCCAAAAAAGATAATAGAATAAAACTTATAAATAATGAAAAGAATATTGGTGTAGGACTTTCAAGAAATATAGGTGCTGATTCAAGTAATGGCGAATATATTTCTTTTATAGATTCTGATGATTTTATAGAAAGTAATTATTTAGAGAGTTTATATAGTACAGCAAAAAAATATGATGCAGATATAGTTTTTACAAACAATATATATACTGTTAATGAAAGTAAAGGATATATAAAACCTTACTATCATAATAGATTAGAAAAATGGAAAAAAGATTTTAAAGATAAATGTTTTGAAGGAATAAGCAATTTTAATGTAAGTACAATAGAAAAAGAAAATACTCCTGAATATCCTCTTGTTGCTGTTTGGAATAAATTATATAAAAAAGCATTTATTATAAATAATAATTTAAAATTTCAAAATTATATAGTAGCTGAAGACAGCGAATTCTTTTATAAATATTTAGTTTATAATCCAAAAATGTATTACAATAATAATGCTAAATATTATTATGTTCAAAGAAAGTCATCAGCAGTACATTCTATAGAAAAAGATGAAAAAACTGTATCAGATGCATTATCTGTATTCAGCAATATATTTAACTTTTATAAAGAAAAAAAAGTTAATCTATTGAAAGAATCTAATTTTTATAATTTCAATTCTTTTTTATTTGTATTTAATAATTATAAAGCTGACAATAAAAACGAATTCTATAAAAAATGCCATGAGCTAATGAAAAAATTAGATGTAGAAATAGACAGAGATAAACATGCATTTTATGCTTACAGTGTATATATAATGAAAACTTATGATGATTATAATATTTATTTAGAAAAGATCGAAGCAATCAAGAAAAAAGTTTTTGATGCAGCTTGGTGGATACCTTCAATTACATTAAGAGAAAAATATAAAAAAATAAATCTCGATAAGCTTGCAAATAAAAATTGGAAATAGAAAAACATCAAATACTTGAAAAAACATTCAATTATACTATACTAATAAAATTAAAAATAATAAAAGGTATTAAAACTGCATAATGAAAAAAGAATATAAATACAGATTAACAGAAGATGATTTTATAGATTTTCAGCTTCATTATTTGAAATCAAATTCAAATATGACTTCATCCGTAAAGAAAACTATTATAATACTTGTAGTGTTGTATATTATAGTATTTGCATCTATGGCTATATATTTCAGAGATAATGCTTTTTTAATAGTAGTAATAGCTTTACTTGTGTCTGCTTTTTCTATTCTTCAAATATTCACATATAAAAAACGCCTTGAAAAAAAGATTGTTAAAAAAGTAAAGGAGTATGTAAGAAGCGGTAAATTGGATAAGGTTTTCGGAGATAAAGAATTAACTATATATGATAATAAAGTAATATTTAAAGAAGACAGAGGAACAAGTCAATTTAATAAAGATGAAATAATAAAAATAGATTCTACAAATAAATGCATATTTTTTTATATAGATGAAATGTCGGCTATAATAATACCTAAGCAAATATTAAACTCTGAAGATATAGATTTGCTTTTATCATATAAACAATAATTTATATGATAAACTATCATAATAATACAGATATTATTATAGTTTAAGTAAAGTATCTTTAATGATGCTAATTGCTAATATCAATTTTATAGGTATGGAGTATGATTAAAATTTAAATAGTAGAAATTAAACTATTTAAATCTTCTGCATTATTAGATACTAATAAAAAATTCCTTCTATTAATGTTGTTTGAAATTATATTTAATAGTTCTTTATCTTCAAAATATTCTATTATAATATTATGATTATAATACTTTATAAATGTTTTTATTAAGTCCAATTTATTATTTATACTTTGAATATTTTCTTTTTGAGATATTTCATTTAATTTAAATATAAAATCCATTTCAGGCATATTTTTTTTATCAGCATTTGCTAAATCAATATTTGTAAAATCATATATATATAAAGTGTTTAATATATTATTATTAATCAATATCTTAAATATGTTTTCAAGTACTATGAAAAAAATATCAATTTTTCTGCTGAAAAGAACTTTTGCTGAAAAACTTTTTTTATTATATGTGAATATAATATTTATTATATTGTCAGACTCAAAAAATGAATTAATATTTATTTCAGCATTATAATTTAATTTTAAATAAATTTTTTCTATATCAATATTACTATGCCCTTTAAATATTTTTAAAAGTATTTCTTTCTTTGAAAACTCTAATATATCATTTAGAAAATCGAGGCATTCTAATATCATATCATTATCGATACTGCCATTATATTTATAATTTTCCATTATTGCACTTATTATTTTGCTTATGGATAATAATTCATAATCATTTATTTTATAGAAATCAAAAAAATGAAAATTATTAATATACCAAATTAAATTTGCTATATTAATATCTTTCTTTGAAAATATAGTTATAGGCGATATTTTTATTTCTTTTTCTTTTACATGATAATCATCTATTTTTAGATTTTCTATATATACACTTATATTCATAATAATTATTTATTCAATACTATCAAAATCAATTTTTTCTCTCATATTACGCATCATTTTTAAAGGCTTTACATTTAAACTTTTAAAAATATTTTCTATATTCTTATAATCTAATTTAGGTACAAATATCCTTATTTTGCTTATGATATTAGGAGTTTTATTATTTTCTTTATTTTCTTTCCATCCTACTATCTCTAAATTAATAAATCTTATTCCATATTCTCCTAATTCGGTTTCAAAATCTATTTTTGAAGAATGTTCTATTAAATATACTATAGATCTTTTCTTATTTGATATATAATATGGTATAAAAAATCTATAAATAGAAGTACTTAAAAATATACATATACATCCTATAGTAGATAGCACCCATTGTCCGGAACCTATGACTATACCGATACATGCAGTAACCCAAACTATAGCGGCAGTAGTTATTCCATGCAGTTTTCCTCTATTTTGTATGATCATTCCTGCACCTAAGAAACCAATTCCGGAAACTATTTGTGCAGATATCCTATTATAATCCGGCACTTTGCTTAAAGCCTCTGCCCCTGATTTGATAAGTTCAGCATTTTCTAATATCACAGTACGGGCAAATACATCTTCATAGCAAGATAAAAGAGCTGCTCCCATACAAACAATACTTGTAGTTCTGCTTCCTATAGGTTTTTTATGCTGTTCTCTTTCCCAACCTATAAATATACCCATAATATATGCAACTAATATTCTTGTTGTTATTTCTAAAATACTAAAGTCGCCTAATATATGTTTAATATATTCTATAAACATAAAATAATATCCAAATATTTAATAAACATTAGTATTATCGAAAAAAAATATTAATAATTACAGTTTTATATATCTATGTCAGCATATATTTCAGATTCATTTTTTGTGTATAATGCTATAGAATCTTTTGAAACGCTGATAATTTCATCTATAAATTTACTTATATTATGATGAAGGTCCGAAGAGAAATATTCTATAACCATATCCAGATTCATTCCGCTTATTAAACAGATATTATCATTTTTTCTATAAAATTTACTCGCTATATTAAAAGGAGTTCCGCCATATAGATCTGTCATTATTAAGATTTGATTATTTCCAAATTTATCTAATAATATTTTTAGTTGATTTTCTATTTGGGCGAAAGTGTTATCCGTATGCAGATGTATTACATCATAATCATCTTTTGGTAAATCGCCCAAGATCATTTTGGCAGATTCAATAAGTGTGGATGCTAAATTGCCATGACTCATTAATATTAAATTAGGTTTCATAATCAATCCCCCCATTCACATTTTATTGCTTTTATATTATAAATATAATAATTGTTTTTCATTATTCAAATTTAATTTTTAAAAAAATTTTACTTACAAATACTTTTTATATAATATTTTTACAATAAATATGAATGTTTCCTAGTTAATTAGTACCTAAATGTTTTTTACTAACTCATCATAAAAACCATTAGTCATTATTTGTGATAGAGCTTTATTTACTTCATTTAATAATATATCCTCATCTTTTCTAAAAGCTATTGCATAATCTTCTTCAGGATATTTTATATTTTCTGCAAGTTTTATACTTTTATCATATGAAATATAATGCTCGCAAGTTGCTCTATCAAATATAGCAGCATCTACATTTCCTACTTTTAATGAAAGTATTATACTGCTTCCTGTATCAAATCTTTCTATATCTATTCCTTCTTTTGAAGAAATCATAGTATCAGCAACTGTATCTCTTATTACTCCTACTTTTTTACCTATCAAATCTCCTTCTGTTTGTATTGATTCATCATCCATTCTTACTAAAACAGCCTGACTTGATGTATAATATTTATCAGAAAAATTAAGATACTCTTTTCTTTCTTCTGTTACAGTCATTCCTGCTACGATGATATCTATTTTTTTAGATTCTAAAGCTGGTATAAGTTCTTCAAAACGCATAGGAATAAAATTAATATTTGAGCCGGATATTTTTGATATTTCATTCATTAAATCGTAATCAAATCCGCCTATATTACCATTTGATAAATAACTGAATGGATAATCATAAACATATATCCCTACATTTATAGGATGATTTGTAGATATATTTTGCTGAACAGATATATTTTTGTTTTCAGAAGAGTCTTTACATGATATTAATAATGATAAAATCATTGATATAATTAATATGATTTTTTTCATTTTTATTTCCTAAAAATCTAATATTGTTTATTATAAGATTCCTGTATATAAATTAATATGGATGTATAAAAAAGTCAAGCAGTTTATTATTAAAGGATATAATTATAAATGCTTATCTACTAATTTTTGGTATACTCCATTAGACATTATAGTATGAAGTCCTCTATTAATTGTTTGAAGTAAAACATCATCATCTTTTCTAACAGCTATTGCATAATCCAGTAACTGAAATGATATATTTTCAGCCAATTTTATAGTATCATCAAATTTTACATAGTCTTCGCATGTAATTGTATCAAGCATAACAGCATCTATTTTATTTATTTTTAATGAAAGTAAAGCACTGCTTGCAACAGCAAATCTTTGCACATTAACTCCGTCTACTTTGGATATAATAGTATCAGATATAGTACCTTTTATAACTCCTACTGTTTTTCCTATTAAATCATTATTAACTTTTATTTCATCATTTTCTTTATTTAGTATAATGCCTTGTCCTGAGCTGCAATACTTATCAGAAAAATTTACAAGCTGTTTTCTTTCTTCAGTTACACTCATACCAGCAATAATTATGTCTATATAATTTGTCTGCAATGCTGATATTAATTCTGAAAATTGAATAGGTACAAATTCTAATTTTAAATTTTCTTCTTTAGCTATTGAATTTATTATATCATAGTCAAATCCATTTATATTATCATTGCTCACATACAGCATAGGATAATCATAAAGATATATTCCTACTTTTAATGTTTTATTGTAGTAAATATTATTTGTGGCACTAGCTGTTTCATTAGTATTTTCAGATATATTTGTATTCGAAGAATTATTACAGGCTGTAATAAAGATTAATAATATAAAAATAATAATGTTTTTCATTTGAAAAAATATATTAAGTATTAAATGTTGTAATTATACAATAATATTTTATAGAAAAAAAGTCAATATTTTTTTATATAGAATTGTAAAAAAAATATACATAAAAATATTTGCAAAAACATACTCACTATATTATAATATATCATCACTAATAAGAATAATTTTTATCAATTTTTAATATAAGGATATATTTTAATAAATGTCATACGCAGAAAAAATCAGAAATTTTTGTATTATAGCACATGTTGACCATGGAAAAAGTACATTAGCTGACAGAATCATAGAACATACAAAAGCAGTATCAAGCAGAGAGATGAAAGCTCAAATATTAGACTCTATGGATATAGAAAGAGAGAGAGGAATAACAATAAAGAGTCAGGCTGTAAAACTTTCTTATCAGGCTAAAGACGGAGAAGTATATACTCTTAATTTGATTGACACTCCGGGACATGTTGACTTTAATTATGAAGTTTCTCGTTCTCTTGCTGCTTGTGAGGGTGCCATACTTGTAGTTGATGCTGCTCAGGGAGTTGAAGCTCAAACTATTTCTAATTTTTATCTTGCTTTTGAAAATAATTTGGAGATTGTACCCGTTATAAATAAAATAGATTTGCCTGCTGCCAATATTGAACTTTGTAAAGAGCAGATGGAAAAAGAGTTTGGTGTAAATAAAGATGATATAGTTTTGGCAAGTGCAAAAAATGATATAGGCATAGATGAGATACTTGAAGCAGTTGTTAAAATGATACCTGCTCCAAAGGATAATACTAATAAAAAAACAAGGGCTTTGATATTCGATTCTTATTATGATCCTTTCCGCGGTGCTGTTATGATAGTGAGAATATTTGACGGCTCTATTAAGAAAGATGATAAACTTCTTTTAATGGAAACTAAAGCGAAGTATGAAGTTGAAGAATGCGGAACTCTTTTGCTTGGGCTTAAATCTGCTAATGGATTAAAAAGCGGAGAAGTTGGTTATATTATTGCGGGCATTAAAAACATATCCGATATAAAAATAGGGGACACTATCACACTTGAAGAAGATCCTTCAGATGAACCTTTAATAGGATATAAAGAAGTGCTTCCAATGGTATTTGCTGGTATTTTCCCTGCTGAAGATGAAGATTATACAAACTTACAAAAGGCTTTGGAAAAATTAAAATTAAATGATGCTTCTTTAGTTTATGAGCCTGAGCGTTCTATTGCTTTAGGTTTCGGATACAGATGCGGATTCTTAGGGCTTTTGCATTTAGAGATTGTTCAAGAGCGTCTTGAAAGGGAGTTTAATCTTAATCTTGTAATAACTAGTCCTTCAGTAGAAGTAAAATTAAAACTCACAAACGGAGAAGAAAAATTAATTGATAACCCTGCAGATTTTCCGTCTGGTCAGTATATAGAAAAATGTTATGAGCCTTTTATAAATGCTCTTATAATAGTACCAACCGATTATTTAGGAAATATTATTTCTCTTTGTATAGACAGAAGAGGCACACAAACATCATTAACTTATTTAGATGATAAGAGGGCAGAGATTAAATTTGACTTGCCATTAATCGAAGTAGTATATGACTTTTATGATAAATTGAAATCTATATCAAGAGGTTATGCTTCATTCGATTATGATTTTTCAGATTTCAGAGAAAGCCAAATAGAAAAAATTGATATACTTGTTCATGGCGAAGTAGTGGATGCATTATCATTTATGTCGCATAGAAGTAATGCTGAAACTAGAGGCAGACAAATCATAGAAAAATTAAAGCATCTTATTCCAAAGCATATGTTCCAGATTCCATTACAGGCTGCAATAGGCGGACGTATTATAGCACGTGAGAATATAAGTGCATTGAGAAAGAATGTTACAGCCAAATGTTATGGTGGTGACATCACAAGAAAGAGAAAGCTTCTTGAAAAGCAGAAAGAGGGTAAAAAGAGAATGAAGGCTATCGGTAATGTTGAGATACCTCAGGATGCATTTATAAGCGTACTTAAGACAGATGACAACACAAAGTAATTTTTAAATAAATTTATTGTATTTTTTAACGCACGGTAGATACGCTTTTATTTATTGTTTGAATTATAATTTTAACATAGCTTATATTTTAAATTTTACTTAAGCGTGCGGTGTGTAGGCAATAAATTTAAAAAATCTTGGGTGGGCGTTAATATTTGTAATTAAGTAATAAGAGAATAAAAAACAAAAATATCAAATATGAATTATAAAGTCTAAAGGGTGGGGATGTAAATAGATTAAAAACTTAAATTACATCTACCGCCATCTTAAATTTACAGCATTACTTTAAATTTAATATCTTAATTTGCCAAAAAGACAAAATAAAAATGATATGAATATGATACATTTTTTTATTTAAAGAAAACTATAATATTATTAATAGCATAGTATCTATAAAAAATTACTCTGTATCCGCACTATATTAAATTTACTGCGTTATTTTAAATTTAATATATGAATTATCAATAATAAAAAAATTATCCGGTATACTCTTCAATATACTTACGCATAAGCATTTTTATTGTTTCTTTGTCAGCATC
>CASEHG010000208.1 GCA_949287565.1 uncultured Brachyspira sp. | reverse complement strand
TATGCTTATAATTAATGAAGAGCGATTTATAAAAAGTACTGCTGTCTAAAGTTTTGAAAAAAATTTATTATATTAATAATAATTTAAGGAAGTATTTTATGAAAAAAAATATAGGTGAAATATTAAACAATATTAGAATGAATAAATTTATTAGTTTAAGAGATTTATCTGCAAAAATGAATTTAGGCAGTGAAGGACATATATATTTAAGCGATATAGAATGCAGCAGAAAAATACCGTCAAAAGATGAAGTAATAAAAATATTGGACACACTAAAAGCAGATTATAATTTACCTGAAATAATTGATATATTGGAACATTCAGAAATAGATAATAGTATAGATGAAAATATTGACTATCAGGAAGAAACATATTTTAAAACTTTTAAGAAAAGAGGCTAATTATTATGAAAAATAATGAGATAGCAAAAATTATTGAACAAAATTTAAAAGATTATGAGAATAAAGGCGGAATAATAAAATATCCATTTCCTGTTATAGATTTTGCTTTTAGAAATTTCGGATTAGATGTTCAGTATGATGAAAGATTATTCTCCAAATATAAAAATAAAGCAGGTATGATAAATATAAAAAAATCTGTTATAAATATTAACCCTAAAAGAGAAGATTTTAAGATAGGAGATTTTGTAGTACCTAAAGAATTTTATATAGAAGAATCTGAAAATCAAATCATAGCTCATGAAATAGGGCATTATGTAAAATACAAAAATATAGACAATAAAGATCTTTTTGATAAGGCTTATTATGTTGATGAGTATTCTAATATAATGTTTAATAATGAAGTATTTGCAAATAAATATGCTAGAAATTTATTAATTCCTAAAGATGAATTAAAAAAATTTCTTTCTAAAAATGAAATGATAGGCACAATAGATTTGATAAGAGAATCGGCAGTTATAAGAAAACATTTCGGTGTAACGGAGTTTATGCTTGAAGTTAGACTAAAAGAATTAAAAATACCATTTGTAAATGGATATTATATACCAGATCAATTAAAAAAAGATAATCTTATATATAGTAGAGAAAATTTATTAACATTAATGGAAATATCTATAGGGAATGGTTTTGGTTTAACACCTAATTATGGAGATGCTGAAAAAATAGTATATTTGTATAATAAAGCAACTGGAGAAAACAGAGACAGCGGCCCTATTTATATGACATTATGGAGAATAGCAAGGGGAAAATATGATCATTTTGCAGAAATATGTGAAAGAAGATTAAGATTTATAAATGATCAAAGAAGAAAAATACCTGACATACAAAAACAAATAATATTAAAAAAATTAAAAAAAGAAGGGGCAAATAAAATAACTATATTCGGTTCATTTGTAAAAAAAGGTAAATCGATTTTTAATGATAAAAGCGATATTGATATATTAGTGAATTTTGAAGAGACTAAAAGCATGTTTGAAATGATAAGAATAAAAAATGAATTAGAACAGATGCTTTCAAGAAAAGTAGATTTGGTTCCTGAAAATAGTATAAAAGATTATATGATTGAATCAATAGAAGAAAATAAAGAAGTACTATTATAATTAAACTAGGTAAAATAAAATGAAGAAAAGTGATGTATACTATATTAATGATATAAAAAAATGTATAAGTTCGATAGAAGATTATCTGCTTGAAATAAAAGATAAAAATGATTTTCTTAATAATGAAAGAATGCAAAAGTTAATGATATACGAAATAATTATTATAGGTGAAGCATCTTCTAAAATATCAATGGAAACTAAAAACAGCAATCCTCAAATAGAATGGCGTTTGCTTTCAGATATGCGTAATTTTTTAATACATCAATACCATGATGTTTGCAATGATATAGTATGGGAAACAGTGAATAAAGATATTCCTAAATTAAAGGAATATATTTACAGCATACAATTATAGGAGCACCACAATGACGCACCCACTCATAATAATATTTAAAGAATTTAAATTATACTTTTTTAAGAATAATAGTTTTGCGGGGCTTTGCTGCGAAGCACACAGACGTGCCGAACCCCAGTTCTTTTACCGAGTAGGTACCTTTCGGTATTGGTATAAAAGAACCAAAAGAACTGCAATAATAATATAAAAGGAGGCCCAACAATGACTTACCCACTCCCCTCAGGCTGGAAATATAAATTATTATGCGAAATAGGTGATGCATATACAGGAAATACTCCACCAACAAAAGATAAAAATAATTATGGAAATGAGTATTTATTTGTAACACCAGCAGATATAAAAGAAAATAAATATATAACTGATAGTGAAAGAAAATTGTCAAGTAAAGGTTTTAGTATAGCAAGACAATTTAAAAAAGGTGATATTTTATATGTATCTATAGGTTCGACTATAGGAAAAATAGCTATAGCTAATAAAGAATTAACTACGAATCAGCAAATAAATATATTAAGAGTAAATAAATATAATAACAATGAATTTGTATATTATCAATTAATTCATTCTTTTAAATCATTTTCATATTTAATTTCTACGCAGGCAGTACCAATTTTGAATAAAACTGCATTTGAAAATATATCTATATTACTTCCACCCCTAGAGGAACAAAAACGCATAGCAGAAGTATTGTCATTATGCGATGATATTATAGAGAACCTTACGGAGTTAATAGAGAAAAAAGAGCAGTATAAGAAAGGCGTAATGCAAAGAGTTCTAAGCGGTAAAGTGCGATTCAAAGGTTTTACGGACGAGTGGCAAACAGTGAGGCTTGGAGATATTCTTTCATATGAACAACCTAATAATTATATAGTTAAAAATGATGAGTATAATAATAAATATGAATGTCCTGTTTTAACAGCTGGAAAGACTTTCATACTTGGTTATACAAATGAAAAATTTGGTATATACGATAAAATTCCTGTTATAATTTTTGATGATTTCACCACAGAAACGAAATATGTCAATTTTCCTTTTAAAGTAAAATCTTCAGCAATTAAAATACTTAGTTCAAACAAATGTAATTTAAAACTAATATATGAACTAATAAAAATGATTAAATTTAATGCTGAATCTCATAAAAGATATTGGATTTCTGAATATCAATATTTGGAGATAAAAATTCCAACTTCTATTGAAGAACAGAAAAAGATTGCAGGGCTGCTTTCGGTTATAGATGAGGAGATAGAGAATCTTAAAAAGCAGTTAGAACTTCGTAAACAGCAGAAGAAAGGGCTTATGCAGAAATTATTAACAGGTGAAGTTAGAATATAAGAAGGTTTTTTTATGGTA
>CASEHG010000207.1 GCA_949287565.1 uncultured Brachyspira sp. | reverse complement strand
TTGATTTAAAAATTATAATTGTACAAAATTGACAAACTATATTTATTTGATATATTTATATCATAATATAAAAAATAATTAAAAACATATTTTAATACAAGCTATAAATAAAAATAATGAGTTTTGTATAAAAATATTCTAGACTTTTTATGAAAAATAAATTTTATATAATTATATTTTTATTAGCATCTCTTTTTATTCTAATTATTTCATGCAAAAAATAAATTTATTAAGTCCTTCAATTATACCTCCTCCAACAGAATTTCCAAATAATGGACAAATACCGGAATATCCTATACCAAGCCCAACACTGCCTATACCTCCTGAAAAAACAGAAGAAAAAAATATAGTCGTTACTCCTGAAATAGTAAAAGATGGAACTGTATTTGGAGGATATGGAAGAAGATTCAAATTTAATAATGAATGGCATATACTCGCAACTAATGAATATAAATATGATCCTAATACTAAAAGATTAACTCCAACAGGTAAAGGAGCTATATTAAAAATAGATAATAATGGAAAAACTATAACTAAAATACATAGCCTTTCATTGGGTGATAATTTAGAAAAAACAGAATATTGGACTAACCTTAATTCAAGAAAAGTTTTAATAGAAGAAAGCAAAGTAAGAATTCCTACATCTGGTGATTATGGATCAATATATACAAAGACAGATAAAAAATATGAATATAAAAACATAAAATATTATAATACTAATTTTAAATATATATCATCTGTTTTCCTTAATTTGAGAGGCAAGGATACTTCAGACTTGATCAATTGGATTGACTCTCCTGATGTTTATAAACGGGAATATATTTTACCTAAATTAGATTTTGATAATCCAAATTTCCAAGGAAGAATCGGTTTAGGACATGCTGATACTACATTGATGTATTTTAAAGGTAAATTTTTATTATTTACTCACCCTACAGTATATGATTATTATACAGATGGATTTATTCCTCCTTCAAGTGAATATTTTTATTTGGATTCAAAATATTATTATAGTATAGATGTTGATAAAGATACATCTGACCCAAAAAATTGGCAAACCAATGAAACACCTTGGGGAAGAAGAACTAGGATTGATAATTATCGTTATGACGGTAAAAAAATGTATATGGCAGGAGGAAATTCATACGCATATAAATATAATACTTCTGACGGATATTGGTATCTTGATATATTAAAAGCCTATCTACCTACTATGGAAGATGGAATATGGTCTACTGAAGATGGTATTAATTGGGAGCTAGAAAAAACACCGTATCCTTTTAGATATGCTGGAGAGATTGTAAACTATCTTAAAATAAATCCTTTAATTACATATAGAGCATCTGATGATGGTACACCTTTTGAACCTAAATACACAGAACTTGACGGCAAATATTATAGGACTTTTAATACAACATATCCAATACCTCCTGTAAAAGAAATTATGGAAACAGCTAATAGATTTGAAACCAATTTCACAATTACAGAAGAACATATTAAAAATTCAGGTATTTATCAAATTCAAATGTCTTCTATTCACCCTGATAAAGCTAAAGAAACAGATTGGGTTACAATAGTTCCTAAGAATCAAATAACTTCATCTACAGCTTGGGAAAGCGGCGGAGCAGATTTATTTAATTTTAATGGAAAATTAGTTCATTTGGTGTATTATGACAGAGACTTCAAATTAAATAATCAATATCAGGAAGCATTGAATTTATCCGCACAATATTATAATTTACTTATAAACTCTCCTATATCAGAATATAAAAAGAATTGTTATTACTTTTTATACTATAAAGCTATGGCAGATATGATTAAAATAATTAAAGATAGAAGCAATGAATATTTCAAACCTGATAAGGCTTTCACTCATTACACTTTTGAAATAAACTAAAAAATAATCAGTTTTAATATTATATCAATACACAATATATATTTATAGTATTATTTTTATACATAACAACATTTTTAGTATATAAAATTTATACAGTCATAATAATTGAAACATAAAAAATAATTAATAAAATATAATCATGATGTATTAAAACAAAACATTTTATACCTATTAATTGGCATATTTTTTGCATATATAGTAGTGTACAGCAATTAAATGCTGAAACAAAATTATTTAATTAAAACTTAAATAATTAATTTATAAAGGAGTTAGGCGGTTTAAAACCGTCAATTAATTAGAATATGGATTATAATAAATATACAATAAAAGCCCAAGAGGCAGTAAATGAAGCTGCTAATATAGCCAATGGTGAAGACCATAATGAAATAAAAAGCGAACATTTACTTTTAGCATTATTAAAACAAGAGGACGGACTTATTCAGCCTTTAGTAGAAAGAATAGGTGTTCCTATAAATACATTGATAGATAAAACACAAAGATTAGTTGATGAAAACGTAAAGGTTACAGGTGAAAATGTACAGCTGCATCTATCTACTAATGCCGGTAAAGTTTTAGCAAAAGCAGAAAAAGAAGCAAATGCTTTGAAAGATCAATATGTATCTACAGAGCATATATTCTTAGCACTTGTTGAAGCCGACAACAAAGCAGGCGACATGCTTAGAAAAAGCGGAATAAGTAAAAAAGAAGTTTTAAGTGCATTAAAAGATTTAAGAAAAGG
>CASEHG010000206.1 GCA_949287565.1 uncultured Brachyspira sp. | reverse complement strand
CTTAATAAAAAAGAATTTATTATTTAATGATAATGTAAGAGAAATATATATATACAGAAAATTATACTATGATTTTTTCACTAAAGAATATGTTGTTTTGAACTCAGAAACTATGAGAGAAACAAGAAATACAGATTTAGAAATTTTAATTAAAAATATATATAAAATAAATAGAATAGAAGTTATAAATGTAAACAAACTAAATAAAAATAATAAATATATATTTAAAACTAGATTATCTATGCAGTTTCAAAACGCCTATCCTTATTTATCAGTATTTTTCAATATAATAACACCAATACAATATAGAATAAAATGGTTAAAATCTGATGAATTCACTATCAAAGACTTATATTATAATAACATGTAGCTATTATTTATAATTAAAAATCCGATTTATAAATATAAAAATTGTTAGAATCAATAAATATTTGCTTTTAATTGTTTTTTTACAAAAATATAATAAAACAACTTTTATTAATTATATTCAAATATTATTAGGAGATAGTATGCGTTTTTATATTAATATTTTAATTATCTCATTACTATTTGCTATGCCTGCATTCAATCAGGAAAATACAAGACTTGAAATAGTAAAATGGGCTAATTTCTATATGAATAAAAAATATAAATATAATCAAAGTGACACAATAACAAATCCTTTCTCAAAAGAAAAGAAGAAAGTAAACTTTGATTGTTCAGGATTCGTGAATGCTGTATATTGGACTGCTATTGAAAAGCCTACTATAAAACTTCAAGGCTCAACAGAAAACATACATTATATTTTATCTAAAGAAAATAAAATATATAAAAAAGGTATGCCTAATATAGGAGATATAATATTTTTTGACGGAACTACATCTCCAAATAAAAAACTTACCCATTCAGGAATAGTCATAAATATAGATGAAGATGAAACTATAACTTATATTCATTCATCTACAAGCAAAGGTCCTATTTTAGGCTACATGAATTTAAAATATCCTGATTTAGCAAGAAAAGATGGAAAGCCAATAAATAGCTATCTCAGAAGAGGCGATGCACCTCATTCATTAGCTTCGCATTGTTTTAACAGTTATGGCACTGTTTTAGAAAAACCAAATTAATATAAATAATAATATTGTAAATTGCCTTGACTTTTTATTAATATTTTATAAAATAATTTACTATGTATAAGAGTGTATTATGCGTTTTTATATTATTATACTATCATTATTGATGATATTGTTTTATTCAGTATCATTTACACAAACTTACGGATATGATAAAGAATATCAAAAGCAGCTGGAAGAAAGCGGAGTTGAGATAAATGATGCACAAAAACAAAAAGTTAGAAATGATATAAGTAAATGGGCTAACTTTTATTTGGATAAGCATTATCAATATAATGAAAAAGCTACATTAACACATCCTACTTCTAAAGAGAAGAAAACATTCAGATTTGATTGTTCAGGATATGTAGCTGCAGTTTATTGGGCTTCTAATATAGCGGTATTTGAAAAACAAGCAATTTTAGATTCTGGCGGAGTAAAAACTATATATTCTACTTTGTCAAAATATAAAAAAATTTATAAAAATGTTTTGCCGAATGTAGGTGATATAATTATGTTTGACAAAACTACATCTAATGATAAAAAGCTTACTCATGCCGGTATAGTAATAGGAGTTGATAAAAAAGATGAAACTGTAACATATATTCATGCTTCTACAAGCAAAGGACTTATTATTGGATATATGAATTTAAAATACCCTGATTTAGCTAGAAAAGATGGGAAAATAATAAACAGTGCTCTTAAGAGAGGCGGAGGAGTTTCTTCTCTAGCATCTCTTTGCTTTAATAGCTATGGTACTATCTTAGATATACCTGAAAAATAATAATTTGTAAATATTTGATATTTTATTAATATTTATTTATATATAAAAGTTAAAATAAGTTTGGAGAATACATGAGTAGTAAAAAAAATAATAGAAGACAATCTATGCCGCAATCCGGAGGCGGAGGAAATCAAATTATAATAATACTTCTTCTTACAATGGTTGTAGTTATGGCTATAATGTACTTTCAAAAAACACCGCAGGTGAAAGCTCAGGAATGGGATTATTCAACTGTAGTACAGAAAGTTAAAGAAGGAGTTGTTAAAGAAGTTACTATAGTAGATCAGAATATTAGAAATGGTAAAGCTATAGAAACAGTTAATGGTAAAATAACAGAGATAAACTTTTACTCATTTATACCATTTACTGCAAGCGGATTCGTTAACTTACTTATAGATAATAATGTTAAAGTTAGAGGAGAAGCTGAAAAACCTAGTTATTTAAGTCTTATACTTGTAAACTTACTGCCTATACTGTTAATAGGATTTCTGCTTTGGTTCTTTATGTTCAGGCAGGTACAGGGTTCTAATAACAGAGCTATGAGTTTCGGAAAAAGCAGAGCAAGACTTTTAACTAAAGAAGATGTAAAAGTAACTTTCAAAGATGTTGAAGGATGTAAAGAAGCTAAAGAGGAATTGCAGGAAGTTGTACAATTCTTAAAAGATGCAAGCAAATTCACAAAACTTGGTGCTAAAATACCTAAAGGTGTATTATTAGTAGGCCCTCCTGGTACTGGTAAAACTTTACTTGCTAAGGCAGTTGCTGGTGAAGCTAATGTACCTTTCTTCAGTATGTCTGGTTCTGAATTTGTTGAAATGTTTGTAGGTGTTGGTGCTTCAAGAGTAAGAGATTTATTTGAACAGGGAAAAAGATCTGCTCCTTGTATAATATTCATAGATGAGCTTGATGCTGTTGGTAGAACTAGAGGTGCTGGATACGGCGGCGGACATGATGAAAGAGAACAAACATTAAACCAAATGCTTGTTGAAATGGACGGTTTCAATACTGATACTAGAATCATAATATTTGCTGCTACTAACAGACCTGATGTACTTGACCCTGCTCTACTTCGTCCAGGAAGATTTGACAGACAAGTTGTTGTTGATTTACCTGACGTTAAAGGAAGAGAAGGAATATTTAAAGTGCATGTTGCTAAAATACAGCATGATCCTTCTATAGATTTATATCATTTAGCTAGAGCTACTCCTGGTTTTTCAGGTGCTGATATTGCTAATATGGTTAATGAAGCTGCTTTAATTGCTGCTAGAAATGATAAACAAAGAGTGGAACTTTCTGACTTTGAAGAAGCACGCGATAAGGTTATGATGGGACCTGAAAGAAGAAGCATATTAATCAGTGAAAAAGAAAAATTAAATACTGCTTATCATGAGGCAGGACACACTTTAATGGCTGTACTTCTTCAAAATACTGATGCTTTACATAAAGTTACTATAGTCCCTAGAGGAAGAAGTTTAGGTGCTACTTGGACTTTGCCTTCTGACGGAAGATATACACTTCAAAGAAAAAAAGCTGTTGATGAAATGTCTTTGCTTCTTGGCGGACGTGTTGCTGAAGAGTTCAAATTCGGAGAAGATTCTGTAACTACAGGTGCTTCAAATGATATAGAAAGAGTTACTGAACTTGCTAGAAGAATGGTATGCGAATGGGGTATGAGTGTACTTGGTCCTATATCATTCGGACAAAAAGAACAGCCTATTTTCTTGGGAAAAGAGATTGCAAGACATAAAGATTACAGTGAAGAAACTGCTCAGAAAATAGATGAAGAAGTTCATAAATTCGTAATGAAAGCTTATGAAAGAACTAAAAAATTAATAGCAGAAAATGCTGATAAGTTTGAAGCTTTATCAAGAGAATTATTTGAAAAAGAATCTCTTGACATAGAAGATATTGAAAGAATATGTGAAGTAAAATTAGACAGAGTAAAAGATAAATTAGTTTATGCAGGTAAAGACCCAAAAAGAGGTACTGATGAGCTTGAAGATCCTTCAGCATATCAGGAAGGTGAAGTAAAAAGCGTAAAGGAAGAAGTTTTTAATACTCCTATAAAACCTCTTAAAAAATCTGATAAAGCTGAAAGCGATAAAGAAGAAGTTAAATCTATAAAGAAATCAAGTGTGAAAAAAGTTTCTTCTTCTACTAGAAAGAAAAAAACAGAAGAATAAAAAAATATTTTTCTGATTAAAATAAAATGCCATAGCATGTAAAAATGTTATGGCATTTTTTATATATACCTAAACAACTATATTTTGTCAAAAATAAAATTATATTTTCTTTTATTAATATATGGGGCTTTGCCCCATACTCCAGTTCTTTTACCGAGTAGGTACCTTTCGGTATTGGTATAAGGCGAAGCCCGCCTACGGCGAGAACCAAAAGAACTGCATTTTTAATATAAATTTAGGTTATATCCTATATTTAATAGGCATGTTTTTAATATAAAGTT
>CASEHG010000205.1 GCA_949287565.1 uncultured Brachyspira sp. | reverse complement strand
GTGAATAATAATAACAACAATTTAATTCGTACTATTTCTATATATAGTACATCTATTACTTTTTTTATTTCTTTAGGCTTATTATTTTTATTTGATAAATCTACAATTTTATTTCAAGGTTTATATGAAATAAATTGGTTAAGTTTTTTTAATTTAAATTTTATAATAGGTATTGATGGTATTTCTTTATTTTTTATTTTATTAACTACCTTTTTATTTCCTATTTGTATATTATCTAGTTATAATTATATAAAATTTAATTTTAAATTTTTTTATATAAACTTCTTAATCATGGAATCTATATTACTTTTAGTATTTTCTTGTTTAGATATTGTTTTTTTCTATGTATTCTTTGAAAGTGTTTTGATTCCTATGTATTTAATTTTAGGTTTATTTGGTTCTAGAGAACGTAAAATTTTAGCTTCTTATATGTTCTTTATTTATACTTTTGTAGGTTCTGTTTTAATGTTATTAGCTATTTTATTTATATATTACTATGCAGGTACTTCTAATTACATTGTATTATTAACTTATAACTTTGAACCTTTCATTCAAAAAATTTTATGGATTGCTTTCTTTGTATCTTTTGCTGTAAAAGTACCTATGGTTCCATTCTATATTTGGTTACCAGAAGCTCATGTTGAAGCTCCTACTCCTGGTTCTGTTATTTTGGCAGGTATTTTATTAAAATTAGGTACATATGGTTTCTTACGTTTCTCTTTACCATTATTTACTTTTGCAAATTTTTATTATACTCCTTTTGTATATACTTTAGCTGTTGTAGGTTTAATATATAGTTCATTAGTTGCTGTACGTCAAACTGATTTAAAACGTATTGTTGCTTATGCTTCTATTGCTCATATGAATTTAATTATGATTGGTTTATATACTAATAAAATATATGGTTTAGAAGGTTCTTTATTACAAATGTTTAGTCATGGTTTAGTTTCTGGTGCTTTATTCTTAGCTGTAGGTATTTTATATGAACGTTATCATACACGTCTTATTAAATATTACAGTGGTTTAGTTCAAACTATGCCAATATTTGCAGTTATCTTTTTAATGTTTACTTTAGCAAATATAGCTTTACCTACTACAAGTAGTTTTGTAGGTGAATTCTTAATTTTTTTAGGTATTTTTAATACAAATACTACAATTGCTGTTTTTGCAATATTAAGTATGATGTTTGGTAGTATTTATTCTTTATGGTTATACAATAGAGTATGTTATGGTAATATAAAAGTAAACTTTATTGGTTTATACCAAGATTTAAATAAACGTGAATTCGTTATGTTCTTATTAATTCTAGTTTTAGTATTTATTATAGGTATTTATCCTACTTTCATTTTAGATTATTTGAATATGTCAGTTAGTTTTTTATTAAATATTGTATCTTGTTAGTTAGATGAGATCCCCTAAATATAAAGTAATATTTCGTTATAAAAATATAACATTATGGAGAAATAATTTAATTTTAAGAAATAAATTCTTAAAACAAAAATGGACAGATTTAAATAATAAAAAATTAAGAAGACATTTTGTTGGAAATGCTTTTTATATTTGTCATTATAAAAAATTAAAATTAGAACGTTTATATTCTTTTAAATTTATGAATAAACAAATTTTAAAAAAATATTTAGTTAATTATAAAGAATATAATTTTAAAAAAAACATATTAACTAAAAATTATTCTAATTTTGAAAAACGTTTAGATTTTAATATTTAT
>CASEHG010000204.1 GCA_949287565.1 uncultured Brachyspira sp. | reverse complement strand
TTTAAATTTATTTTATAAAAAATCTCAAATATTAAAAGATGTAAGTTTTGATATTTATGAAGGAGAATTAATAATGCTTTCTGGTCATAATGGAAGCGGAAAATCTTCTATAATATCTTCAATTATGCATGATTTTAAAGAATATCCAAGCAATATATCGGGTGAAATTATTTATGATAATAAGAATTTGCTTAAAGAAAAAGATATACAATACTTTAGAAGCGTAGTAGGATATATGAAACAGGCAGATACTTTTTCAGAGAATACATGTTTAAAACAAATAATGATGAGCGTTAAATATGCAAAGGCTGATATAAATAAGTCCGAAATTATTGATATGTTTAAAGAATACGGTTTGGAAGATTATATTAATAAAAATCCGAATAATTTAAGCGGAGGGCAAAAAAAGATAGTTTCCATATTATCAACTATAGTAAGAGCAAATACGAGTAAAATATTTATTATAGATGAGCCTATTAACAATTTAGATTTTAATAATTCATGTTTAGTTAGTAATATAATAACAAAAATACATAAAAGATTTAATAAGCTTTCTATGTTAATAGTAAGCCATTGTCATATATTTCCTATGATAGATAGAGTTATAGAAATATCAAACGGAGTTATAAATAACTCAAATAGAAAATATAATTGTCATAATTGTTTCGGAGAAATTGATAGCAATGGATTATATAAAATACAAAGTTAATAATTTATATAATAATCTTTCAGTAGAATTTGATATTCTAAAAAATGATAAAGAAGCTATACCAATGGCTAAGTACATGAAAAACAATTTTGAGTTTTTGGGTATTCATTCAAAAGAGAGAAAAGAAGCTCAGAAAAAAGTATTCAAAACTATTTCAAAAGATGAAAAAGAGTTTATTGATTTTAGCTTTACAGATAAATGCTATGAGAATAAATACAGAGAATTTCAATATGCTGCTTTAGACTACTTAAATTCAAAAAAGAAATATTTAAATAAAACTCATATAGAAAAATTAAAAGAATATGCTCTTACAAAATCTTGGTGGGATAGCATAGATTGTTTGGACAGGATAATTGGAGCAATTGCTTTAAGAGATGAGTCTGTCAATAATATACTTTTAGAATGGTCTTTATCTGATAATATTTGGCTTAGGCGAATAGCTATAGATCATCAGCTTTTAAGAAAAAATAAAACAAACACTGAATTATTAGAAAAAATAATCATAAATAATCTAAACAGCAAAGAGTTTTTTATAAACAAAGCAATAGGGTGGTCTTTAAGGGATTACAGTAAAACTAATCCTGATTGGGTTCATGATTTTGTAGAGAGGCACAAGGAAAACATGGCTAATCTCAGTATCAAGGAAGCAAGCAAGTATATTTAATTTATTATTGTTGCTCGTTTATCACTTTAAAACTCATAATTATAAATTTCAGTACCTGACCAAGTGTTTATTAGATTTTAAATCTTTTTAACGCACGGTAAACAAAATTAACAATATAATAAAATTTGAATTTCAAATAAATCTATATATATGGCTTTGCTCTGCGTGCGGTGAATACGCTACAAATTTAAAAAAATCTTGGGTGGGCGTTAACAATTATGTTTAAACTTTAAAAAATAAAAAATCATAAATGTAAATTAAAATAATAAGTATAGAGGGTGGGCAAATGTAATTAAGCTTTAAAACTTTATTTACATACCCCCCTTAAAGTTTATTGCTTTATTTTGAATTATAATATTGATTTCTTATTGTTGCTAGTAATAAACTCACTAAATAGCACCCGCCCAAATGTTGATTAGATTTAAAATTTATTTAACGCACGGTAAAAAAAAATTAACAATATGATAAATTTAAATTTCAAATGAATCTATATATTTAGTTTTATTCTGCGTGCGGTGAATGCATTATAAATTTAAAAAAATCTTGGGTGGGCGTTAACAATTTCTTTTAAACATCAAAGAAATAAAAAGTCATAATTTCAAATAAAAATAATAAGCATAGAGGGTAGGATTTTTAATAATATTAACTTGAAAATACTAAAAAATGAAATATATTAATTTTATAATAAAAAATTATTTGAGGTAAAATATGTCATCATCAGAAAAATATTATAAAGAAGGTATTAATTATCATAAAGAGAGAAAATACAAAGAAGCTATAGAATCTTTTGATAAAGCAATAGAGTTAGACCCTAATTATAGTAATGCTTATAATAATAGAGGAATTGCTAAATATAATCTAGGACAGTATAAAGAAGCTATAAAAGACTATGACAAATCAATAGAGTTAGACACTAATAATAGTGATGCTTATAATAATAGAGGAATTGCTAAATATAATCTAGGACAGTATAAAGAAGCTATAAAAGACTATGATAAAGCAATAGAGTTAGACACTAATGATAGTGATGCTTATAATAACAGAGGAATTGCTAAAAAAAATTTAGGACTGTATGAAGAAGCTATAAAAGACTATAACAAAGCAATAGAGTTAGACACTAATGATAGTGATGCTTATAATAACAGAGGAATTGCTAAAAAAAATTTAGGACTGTATGAAGAAGCTATAAAAGACTATGATAAAGCAATAGAGTTAGACACTAATGATAGTAATGCTTATAATAACAGGGGACTTGCTAAAGGAAATTTAGGACAATATAAAGAAGCTATTAAAGATTTTGATAAATCTATAGAGTTAAACCCTAGTTATAGTGATGTTTATAATAACAGAGGAGTATCTAAAGAAAATTTAGGACAGTATAAAGATGCATTAAAAGATTATAAAAAGGCTTTGAAATTAAATTCTAATAATAACATAGCTAAAAATAATATAAAAAATCTTCAAAATAAATATGGTTTAAAATGACTTTACGCATGGTAAACAAAATTAACAATACGATAAAATTTAAATTTCAAATAAATCTATATATTTAGCTTTATTCTCCGTGCGGTGAATGCACTACAAATCTAAAAAATTCTTAATGTGCAATAAAATAACAGGGAAAATAAAGATTAAATAATTTTTATTAATATTTAATAGTAATAACTTGAAAATACAAAAGATGAGGGATATTATTTTTATATAAAGATTATTTGGAGTATAAATATGCCATCATCAGAAGAATATTATGAAGAAGGTATCAATTATCATGAAGAAGGGAAATACAAAGAAGCGGTAGAATATTTTGATAAAGCAATAGAACTTGATAATACTCAATTGAAATATTATAATGCTAGAGGCATATCTAAAAATAGTTTAGAAGAATATGAAGAAGCTATCAAAGATTATGATAAAGCTATAGAATTAGACCCTAATAATAGTTCAGTATATAATAACAGAGGAAACTCTAGATCATATTTAAAACAATATGAAGAATCTATTGAAGATTATAATAAAGCTATAGAATTAGACCCTAATGACAGCACGGCTTATTATAATAGAGGAAACTCTAAAACAGACTTGAAACAATATGAAGAAGCTATCAAAGATTATGATAAAGCTATAGAGTTAGACCCTAATAATAGTCATGCTTATATCAATAGAGGAAATTCTAAAGCAGATTTAAAACAATATGAAGAATCTATTGAAGATTATAATAAAGCCATAGAGTTAGACCCTAATGATAGTTCTATTTATAATAATAGAAGTGTTAGCAAATTTAATTTATGCCA
>CASEHG010000203.1 GCA_949287565.1 uncultured Brachyspira sp. | reverse complement strand
ATTTACTGTAAATGCTATTATTTGTTTATCATTTAATGTAATACTTTTTAAACTTTCAACCTCTTTATCATTATTCAACAAAACAAAACTAAACAAGCCTACACTACATAACAATAAAAATATCATTGAATAAAAAACTATTTTTTTTCTTTTCATACTTTGCTCCTACTATCTATATACTAAAAACATTATAATTCATTTTTATTATTACTGTCAATAACAATTATTATACATTATTACAAAAATATTAATAAAATTTTTTTGAAATAAAATAATAACGAAAATGATTGTCAAAAAAAATCAGTTAAACTAAAAATAATTACCGAAGTTTGACAGTTACACTTTTTTGAAAATGTGATTTTGCCTAGATAATAACTAGGTTTTATTTTGTCAAGTTTTACTCATTTTTATGTTGTGTATTTTTGTGTATCGTGATATAATTACTATGTAAGGTAGTGATTATATGTATTTAAGAAAAAGTTTAAGTAATGGTAAAATTTATTTATCCTTCGTCCAAGGCTATCGCGACGAATTTGGCAAAGTTAAACAGAAAACGATTGAAAAAATAGGATATTTAGATGACTTAAAAAAGCAATATGATGATCCAGTTTCTCATTTTAAGGAAATTGCTAAGCAAAGAAATAATGAAGAAATAAATGAATTGGTTATTAAAAATCTAAGTACTAAAACAATTGATGAAAATTCTTGTACTAAAAATCTTGGCTATGTCATTTTAAAGAAAATTTACAGTGAACTAAATATTCCTGATTTTTTAAGACAAAAACAAAAAAATCTAAAGATTGACTTTTCTTTAAATGATGTTTTTGAACTTTTAGTTTATTCTCGTATTCTATATCCAGATAGTAAATTATCAACTTATAACAATAAAGACATTTTCTTTGAAAAATTTGATTTTTCTTTACAAGATATATATCGCTCACTAGATTATTTTTCAACTTATAAAAACGATTTACTTATTTCATTATGGAATAATACAAAAGATAAGTATAATCGTGATACTTCTATCACCTATTATGATACAACTAATTATTATTTTGAAATATCTTATAATGATGAAGATGAAATAAATGATAAAGGTGAAATAGTAAAAAAAGGAATGAGAAAAAGGGGGCCAAGCAAAGAACATAGAAAAACTCCAATTGTTCAAATGGGATTATTAATGGATAAAAACGGATTACCTATGTATTATGATTTATTTCCAGGTAATGAATCAGAAAAATTGCAAATGAGACCAACTCTTAAAAAGACAAAAGCTAAATTTGGAATAGATAGAACCATTATTGTCGCCGACAGAGGTCAAAATACCAGTGATAATACTGTATTTATCGCTGGAAAAAATGATGATGATCATTCTAATCACGATGGCTATGTTTATGGTCAAAGTATACTCGGTGCCGATAAAGAATTCAAAGACTGGGCTTTAAAACAAGATGATTTTATTTACGATGAAATATATGATGAATTCGGTAATTTAGTAACCTATAAAGAAGCAATAAAAGATGAAGAAGGAAAAATTATAGGCTATGAAGATAAACCAGCCATATTTAAACATAAATCTAGAGTTTATGCCAAAAAAGTACAAATTAAAAAAGATGGTAAAAGAAATGTTAATTATTTAATCTATCAAAAACAAATGATTTATTATTCTAAAAAATATGCTGATAGACAAAAAAACTTAAGAGAACAAGCGGTAGAAAAAGCAAAAGATTTAATCAAAAATCCTGGAAAATATACCCAAGCCACTTCCTATGGATGTACAAAATATATTAACAATATTAAATTTAATCAAGAAACAGGAGAAATACCAGATGGATTAGAATTATCTTTAAAATTAGATAAAATAAAAGAAGAAGAAAAGTTTGATGGTTATTATTCTATCGTGACTAGTGAAAAACATTTAACAGATAAAGAAATAAGAGATATTTACAAAGGATTATGGAAAATTGAAGAAACATTTAAAATTACTAAGTCTGAACTAGAAACTAGACCAGTATTTGTTTGGACAGATGAAAGTATTGAAGCTCATTTTCTATCTTGCTTTGTTTCCCTATTAATAATAAGATTACTAGAGCAAAAATTAAACAGAAAATACTCAAATGAATATGTCATTAATTCTTTAGTTAAATATACAAGTACTAATTTAGAACATAACATCTATCTACAAAGTTTTAGAAACGATGTTATTAAAAATTTAGAAAAAATTTTTAATATTGATTTATCTCATAAATACCTTACTTTATCACAAATTAAAAAAATTTTAAATTTTTAGAAAATTATCTTTATTACACAACAATTAAAAATTAAGCTAGGCCTTATTGGACCTAGCTTTTTTCTGTTTTGCTGTCAAAGAAAAGATATTAAACTAATTTTACTAAACACATAAAATATTATAGGTGAATATTATGTTTTCAAGTTTAAATTTATCAAAAATTATAGGCAGTGTAAGCAAAGGAGTTTCATTAATTAACCAAGCAATACCGGTATATAAACAAGTAAAACCAATATATTCTAATGTAAAAGGCTTTTTTAATACTATAAATACAGTTAAAAAAGAAGAAATAATTGAACAAATCAGAATTAATGAGCAATTTAAAAGACCTGAAACAAATTATGTAACTAAAAAAAATGGCGAATCAAGAGGTTCTTTTGATTTAGACACTCTTACATTTTTTCAATAAAAAAATTAGTTGTATTTATAATTTTTTATAACATCAACTAATTCTTTAATAGATTCACTTTTATCATAGAAATCTTTATATTTAGTTAATAAATAATTATTTTT
>CASEHG010000202.1 GCA_949287565.1 uncultured Brachyspira sp. | reverse complement strand
TTATTATATTTTAATAATAAAATTATTAAATTAATTTTGATGTAAATATAAATTGGAGTTTTTATATGAAAAGGATACATAGTTTATCTTTCAAAGTGCCTGCAATAATATCGATAACATCCATATTAATAATATTTATTATATTAAGTATAGCTGTAACTTTTGCAAATAAAGGTATAAGCAAAAGCAGATTTGAAGGTTTTGCCAATACAGCACAGTCATATGCCAAATTGTTTGATGCTATATTGATAGATCAGGTTTCTTTAGCTAAAACATATTCAGTTGCTCCAGCGATTATGAATTCACTTTTAAATAGAAATGAACAGACAGAAGCTGATGCTTTACAAGCTTTAGCTTTATTTAATGGAGCTAATGAATATTCTATTAATATAGCCGTAATAGATTTAAACGGTGATATTATAGCAGATGCTTTAGGGAATTCTATAGGTAATAATATCGCTTATACAAGACCGAACTTTTGGAATATATTAGAAAGTAATAATTTTGAATATACATTTGATGAGGAAATAATAGATTCAATAGATACTGGAAATAAATCATTGATATTAGGCGGTGCTATAAAGAGTTTAGATGGAAATTTGTTAGGGGCGATACTTGTTGTAATAGATTGGAAACTTATACATGATAATTATTTTTCAGATATAGCTTTAGGAGAAACAGGAAGAATATTGGCTATAGATTCTAATTTGATTGATATAATGGATAATATTTATGAGCAAATAGGTTCTAGTGTAGTTCAGGACTATAAAACAGTATTTGATAATAATTTGACACAGGGTACTTTATCATATGTTTATATGGATAAAAAGAGAACAGGTTCCTATTGCAGAATGAAGTCAATGAATTGGATAATTGCTATGACTATGTTTGACAGTGAAATATATGCTACAAACCGAGAATTAATTTTAATAAGTTCTTTGGTAGGTTTAATTGCTATTTTATTGTTATCTATATTTGTTGCTTTATTTATAAAGAGAATAATGAGTCATATAAATAGTATTATAAAAGAGGCTAAGGAAATAGAAACAGGAAATTTAACTTATGTTTCAAATGAACATAAAAGAAATGATGAGCTTGGAATATTGTTTGAATCTTTCAGCGGAATGCGTAAAAAACTTACAGAAATAATATCTCAGGTTAATGATTCTTCTATAAAAATAACTACAGCAGCTCAGGAATTAGCAAATGGTAATTCTGATTTATCTAGAAGAACAGAGGCTCAGGCTGCAAGTCTTGAGGAAACTGCTAGTTCTATGGAAGAGATGGCTTCTACAATTAAATCTTCTACTTCTCATTCTATAGAAGGTAATAATATGATGAAAGAGTCTATGAGTTCAATTAAAGATGCAGGAGCTATAATTTTAGAAACAACTAAAAGTATAGAAGAGGTTAATGAGGATAGTGAAAAAATAAAAAATATAACAAAAGTTATAGAGGATATTGCTTTCCAAACTAATATATTAGCTCTTAATGCTGCGGTTGAGGCTGCTCGTGCTGGAGAGCAGGGTAAAGGATTTGCTGTTGTAGCAAGCGAGGTTAGAAATTTAGCTCAGAACTCTCAATCTTCAGCTAAAGACATTACATCTTTAATTAATGTTATATATGAAAAGATTAGCAGATCGGTAGAGAAAGCAAAAGAGTCTGAGAAGATATTTGAGGATTTGGAGAAGAAAATAGAAGAAACTTCTAATATAATGAGAGATATAAGCGAAACAGCTATAGAACAGCAGTCAGGAGTTGATCAGGTAAATATAGCAGTTTCTCAAATGGACAGTGTAACTCAGCAGAATGCTGGATTAGTAGAACAATCAGCTTCAGCAGCAGCTTCTTTGTTAAATGAAGCTAGAGAGCTAGAAGAAGCTATGCGATTCTTTAAGCTAGATAAATAATAATTTCTCATTATTGCTAGCGATAAACTCGCTAAAATATAGCTGACAACTAAAGTTATCAGCTGCTCGTTTATCGCTTTAAAACATTAGAATTAAAATATAAAAGCAGGCGAAGCCCTTCCCACAGGGACACAGGCGTGTAACTTAATTTATTAAGTTAAGCCTTTAGGCGAACCAAGTAGGCACCTTTACAGGTGGGCGAGCATAACAATAATAATAAATTTGAAGTTTTTATAAAAAATTGTCGGCGCCTGATAATTTGTTATTTGTGGATTTTTTTAAAACTAAATTCTCATTCCCCGCCCTATATTCTTGTTGATTTACTTTTGAATTCTAATTTTTTCTTTCCTAATTGCTTATATAGAATTTATAGCTCCCACCCTAGATATTTTTTAATTTATTACTTCTACACCGCACGTAGAATAAAATTAAAAATATGAGTGAATTAATTATAACATTTAAATTATATTTTAAATTTGGTTAACCGTGCGTTAAATAAATTTTTAAACCTAATCACAGTTTGGGCGGGTGCTTTATTTTCTTAATAGACTTTAAATATAAGAAAATTTAAAATTGCATATTATAGCAATAAAGAATAAAGGGCGGGGTATGTGAATAAAATTTTAAAATATAATTGTTTTTATATTTTATTCAAGCCCATATATTTTTAAGAATTCGCTTAGTATAGTATGCATGATTATTCTTTTCTTATCATAATCCAAATTTCTTGTAAGCTCTATTCCAAAAGATTCTATATTCTTTTTAGCAGCATAATAAGTAATAGTAGTAGGCATAGGATAATACATCTGTCTGAATTTAAATTTCATAGGCTCTATTCTTGAGTTTATATTATCCAACACTTTTACAACTTTATCATCTAATTTTCTAGTATCATATATTATTGAATCACCAAAGAATTCTTTGAATCCATTTCCTTCATGAAGTGTAAGCACAACATCTATATCATATTCGTCAAGCATATCCATATATTCTTTAGCTAATTTATCAGTATCAGTTCTGCTTATACTTTTATCAAAGAATCTATTATTGATGTCCTGTCCTTCTATGGCTCTAGTATTTTTTCTGTATGCTTCAGGTACAGCAACAGGCACTATAGTAAGACTTCCTTTTTTTATAGGCATAGTTATTCTTTCCATAGCAACATCAGTACCAACTCTCTCACTTCCATGAGGCACTATTAAAAATATATTAGGTCCTTTTTCTGGGTGAACCACTCTATATATAGTGTTTTCATTCTTTGTGCCTTCCATTATTTTAAAATTATATCTGTCTATATCTTCATTTAAATGGCTTGCTACTTCGCTTTCTAATTGTCTTGATACGTTTTCAATTAAAGATTTTTCATTTTCTGTGGTTCTATAAGGTCCGTTAAGCATTGGTATTATAGATGTTTTATGATTAGGCTCTAAAAAATAACTTACTCCTAAAGATGCTTCAGGTGTTATTTTTACAGCATTATTATATGTTATAACAGATACTTCATCATCATAAGATACAACTGCAAAAGATTTTCCTTTGAAATTATATCCTTTGCCGTCTTTAGTTAAAGTCATTTGAATATCATCATTATGCTTGCTTTTTATATAAATATATCCTGAATCCAAAGTGAATTTATTATTTTCATAAGTAAGTTTTGAGCTTGGCATAAGTATTATTGATTTTTCACCGTTATCTATTACTAGATATGATTCCTCTTTTGTAGATATAGAGAAATAATCATCTGGGAAACTTTTTTTTATATCCATATTGGCATGCTCTTCATTGACAATTACAGATGCTTCTCCCTGTCTGGATATAACTTTAAAACTATTAGCCGATAATACAGAACTAAGTATTATAGAAAATATCATTATGTATTTATTCATAATAAACAACCATTAAATAAAAATATCGTTTTAATTCTCGTTAAAAAATAAAAATGCTTTAAACAAAAACTATTTCAAGTGTGGATATTTTTTTATTTAAATATAATTTAAACTACGTATTTAAATTATTAAATAATTGACAAATTCTATATATTATACTATACTACATTATATATTATATAAAAAGGAGTGCCGTTATGAATCAAAAGTTATATAATACTTATGTATGTGGATTATGTAGGGGAAAGATTAATTCATCAAGTAAGCCAAAAAAATGTCCGTATTGTGGTGCCACAGAAGTATTTATTAAAAGTATATAAATAATTATAAAAGGAGTGAAAAATGGGATTTTTTGATTTAGT